>JACQED010000286.1 GCA_016200785.1 Chloroflexota bacterium | reverse complement strand
TCGACGCTGGTCGGCGGCATCCCCGGCGCATTGCCGCCGCTGGGCGGCTGGGCGGCGGCGCGGGGCGCGCTGTCGTTCGAGGCCTGGACGCTGTTCGCGATCCTCTTTCTTTGGCAGATGCCGCATTTCTTCGCGCTGGCCTGGATGTATCGTGAAGATTATTTGCGCGGCGGCTTCCAGATGCTTTCGGCGCGCGATGGCGGTGGCAGCGGCACGGCGCAGCAGATCGTCACGTTCACTTTGGCATTGCTGCCGGTGAGTCTCGCCCCGGCGCTGTTGGGCGTTGCCGGGCCGATCTATTTCTTTGGCGCGCTCGCGCTCGGCCTCGCCTTCGCCGGCTATGCCGTCCGGTTCGGCGCGACCCGATCGAATTCGACGGCCGGGCAATTCTTCAAGTTGTCGGTGTTGTATCTTCCGGTTTTGCTCACGCTCTTGATGCTCAACAAGGGAGGCTGAAGCATGGAACATGCAGTGGAACATCCCAACAATCCGTTCCCCGGCGTTAGCACGACGAAGTTTGCCATATGGCTGTTTCTGGCGTCGGAGGTGATGTTTTTTTCCGGGCTGATCGGCGCATATATCGTCTTGCGCGGTGGCGCGGCGGAGTGGCCGATCGTCACCAAGGTGTTGAACGTGCCGCTCGTCGCCGGCAACACGTTCATTCTCATCGTGAGCAGTGTGACGATGGTGCGCGCGTTCGCCGCGATCGAGGCCGGCGATCAAAGGGGAATGCGCCACATGCTCATTGCCACCGCCGTGTTGGGCATCGTCTTCTTGGGCATCCAGGCTTACGAATGGAGTTCGCTCATTCGCGAAGGAACGACGGCCAGCACCAACCTGTTCGGCTCGACGTTCTTCACGCTCACCGGCTTCCACGGTCTGCACGTGACGGGTGGGGTGATCGCACTGTTCTACGTCATCGGCCATGCCCTGCGCGGCGATTACACCCAGGCCGAGCACGGCGGCGTCGAGCTGATGGGATTGTATTGGCACTTCGTGGATGTGGTCTGGATTTTCCTGTTTACGATTGTCTACTTGATCTGAGTCTGACCCTCTTGCGCCGGGTTTCACATCCGGCGCGAGCCGGTGTTGAGGAGGATGTTGATGACGCACACCCCAACCGCCCACAAGCCGAGCTACATGCGAATCTTTGCCTTCCTGGCCGTCCTCACGGTGGTGGAAGTCACCACCGCCTTTACGCCCATGCCCAAGTCGGCCCAGGTGCTGTTTCTCGTCGCGCTGGCAATCGCGAAGGCGACGCTGGTGGCGATGTACTACATGCACTTGCGTTTCGAGGGGCGGGTGCTGCGGCTGATCGCCGTCGGCCCACTGCTGTTTGCCATCATTCTCACTATCGCGCCCTTTTACGATCTGGCGTTGCGGCGCTAACGGTTTACGTATTAGGAGCGGGCCTTGTGTTCGCCCAGGCGAGCCTTGCCTTTGCCCATACAACATGATCCCCATTTTGGCCTTGCCTGCGCTCAACGCAGTCCTGAACGGCGCGAGCGCGCTGATATTGGCCTCCGGCTTTCTTCTCATCCGGCGTAACAAGGTCACGGCCCACAAATACTGTATGCTCTCGGCCTTCGGCCTGTCTACGCTCTTTTTGATCTCCTATGTGACTTATCACTTGCATGCGGGCGCGACGCCGTTTGCCGGGCAGGGCTGGACGCGCCCTGTTTATTTTTCTGTTCTGATCTCTCACATTGTGTTGGCCGCCGGCATCGTGCCATTATCCTTGACGGTGCTGTACCGGGGATTGCACGGGCGCTACGGCATACACCGCCAGCTGGCCCGTTGGGTACTGCCGGCCTGGCTGTACGTTTGTGTCACCGGCGTCATGATCTACTTCACGTTGTACCATTTGTTCCCGTCTGTCTCGACTATGGCCAGTCGCTGAGGTGCTTGCCGTGACCCGCAGGTTACTTCTCGCTATCGGTGTTTTGCTTGCGTCAGCCGCGCTTCTGCTCGCCTTCCCTCGCGCGGCCCTGGCCTGCCCGATGTGCAAAGAGGCCGTCGAGGGCGATTCGGCTTCGGCCAACAGTTACAACTGGAGTGTTCTCGCGCTCGCCGTCACGCCCTACGTTCTTATCGCCGTCATTGCCACACGGACCGCCCGTGCGATCAACCCGGACGGTTACGCGGCGATGAAAGACAGGGCGGCCGCGTTCATGCGGCGGCAGGGCTGGATGTATTTGTCAGGCGGGGTATTGGCGATCGCGCTGGCCACGTTCGCCATGACGCCGCCGACGAAGACGGCGAATTTCGCTGCGGCGCGAACGGCGCTGGCGCGCGTGACCGACACGAGGCGCGGCGTCGCGATCCCGCCGGCTGAACTGGAAGGCCGGGTCGTGGTCGTCACCTTTTTTGCGAGTTGGTGCGAGCCGTGCCGCGATCAAATGGCCGACTTGAGTCAACTGCGGCAGAGTTTCGCCGCCGAGGACGTGACCATCCTCGGCGTCAACGCCTTCGAAGAGTACAAAGTGCCTCACACCCATGCCGACGGGACTATCCACTATCACGATCCTTCCTCGTCACCGCGCGACCTGCCGAAATTCCTGGCGGGCGTCGGTCCCGGTATCTTCGTCCTCCCGGTGACGCCGGAGATAAACGATGCGTTCGCGGGTGTCACGCGAATTCCAAGCACGTTCGTCTTCGATCGCGATGGCCGCCTGGTGAGGCAGTACGTGAACGATCTGACGGGGGATTTTATGAAGCCCGAGGCCGGCGTGCTGCGGCGGGAAATTGAAGGCGCAGTAGATTGCGGGCGATATTCGATCACGCTGCTGCGCGGGGTGTGTTTGAAATGGAGATAGATTTTTCCCTCGTCTCCTTCGTTTCCCTTTTGATTCTTGCCGCTTGCCAGCCGCGCCCCGCCGCCTTGCCGGCGTCCATCGCACAAGATTACATTCGCGCCGTGTGGGCGCGCGATTACGTGGCCGTTTATCAATTGCTGTCCGCCGAGGATCGCGCCGCTCAGCCGGAAAAAGACTACGTCGCACAGCACGACCCGTTTGCCGGCGGGACGCTGGCGCTGGCACAACACGCCGCACGCTCCATTGAATTCTCCAACATCGTCGTCGGGGAGAACGGCGACCGGGCGACAGTCGTATTGCACGTGCGTGTCCCCGACGGCAACGGGCCGGAGCTCAGTCGGATTTTGAATGCCGAGACAGATGAGGCTTCCCTCAACGCCGGACAGATCGGCGATCTCACGCGCCAGTTGGACGATCTGCGCGCGGCGGGGAAGATTGATTTTCTTGAAGGCGATCAAACGGTCGAGTTGCGTCAACGTGACGGGAAGTGGGCTGTGTTTCTAAATCTGGCTCAGGCGGCGCGGGTCACGGTCGAGGGCGGCGTGAAAGCCGGGTTGCATTGGGAGTTCGCGCCGTTGGTCGGTGAAGTCCGGCTGTTTCCGGGCGAGTCGGCCCGGATACAATACCGCGCCCGCAATCTTGCCGATCGCGCCATCACCGCCAAAGCCGAGGAGGGCACGTCGCCCGCTCAGTATGCCAATGCGCTGTTCTTCGCCCAATGTTTTTGCCTCTTTCAGGAGACTCTCCAGCCGGGTCAGGAGGAAACGCTCGCCGCAGTGATTCGGCTCGATCAGGACCTGCCGGCGGGAACGACGTTGAACGTGCGCTACGATTTCTATCCCATCGAGGCGTTCCCGGCTGGCGCGGACACAAACTCACCCTCGGCGGCGGGAACGACTGCGCCGTAGAGCAAGCGTCGTATTCTTGATCCTGAACCTGGGCATCGTCGGCGGGCTGCCGATGGCGTATTGGAGCAATTTGAATATACTGCATGGCCGTTGGAGGTTGTGTCGCTCCCGGCATTCATATCAGGCTGATGGGGAGGCGCCATGTTTCATCACATTCTGATCGGTTACGACGGTTCGGCGCACGGCAAGAAGGCGCTCGAATACGGGATTGACTTTGCCATGCACGCCGGCGCGCATTTGACGATCGTCACCGTTTTTCCGACCGTGCCCGACTACCTCGGCTCGCCGCAGTACGACGAACTGGTCGTCCGGCTCGCGCCGGAGGCCCAACGCACTGCCGACATGGGCGCGGAGCAGGCCCGCGCCTGCGGCATTGAAAATGTGCGGGTCGAAGTTCTCCAGGGCTCGCCGGCCGAGAGCATTCTCATGGTGGCCGACACGCGCGGCTGTGACTGCATCGTCGTCGGCTCGCGTGGCCGGGGCGAGATGGTCGGGCTGCTGCTCGGCAGCGTGAGTGATCGGCTGGCGCATCACGCCAAAGTGCCGGTGCTGATAGTGAAGTGATGAGAGGGACTTCGCCGCGATGATAGCGAAGGAAGTCGAAATCATTCTGGCCCGGCAGTGGGCGAGTTATCTTGCCATGCCCATTTTCATTGTCGATCCGCAGGGCACGCTCATTTACTACAATGAGTCGGCAGAGCATATTCTCGGGCGGCGCTTTGAAGAGACCGGCGAGATGCCGGTCGCCGAATGGGCCACGCTCTTCAAAGCCTCGGATGAGGCCGGGAAGCCGCTCGATTCTGATACCCTGCCTTTGGTGATTGCCCTGGCGGAGCGCCGCCCCGCCCGCCGCGACTTTTGGATCCGCGGCCTTGACGACGTCCTGCGCCATATTGAGGTGTCCGCCTTTCCGCTGATCGGCCTGGGTCAGAGGCACCTGGGCGCGATGGCGATAGTCTGGGAAGTCAGCGCATGAAAATAACTCTGTGGGGGACTCGCGGCTCGCTGGCCTCTCCCGGCCCCGAGACGGCGCGCTACGGCGGCAATACCTCTTGCGTGGAAGTGCGGGGCGGCGACGGAACGGTGTTGGTGCTCGACGCGGGGACCGGCATCCGCCGCCTCGGCGCGACTCTCCCCAAGACCTTGCGGCGAGTGGACGTTTTGTTGACCCATCTGCATATGGATCACATTCAGGGCCTGGGCTTCTTTGCGCCGCTGCGTAATCCCAACGTGGAAGTTCACATCTGGGGGCCGGCCAGCGTCACGCTAGGCCTGCGCGCCCGCCTCAGCCGATACCTCTCGCCGCCGCTTTTCCCGGTTCACTTGCGCGACATGCCTTCGACGGTGTGCCTTCACGAAGTCCCCTGCGCCGAATTCGACGTGGGCGAGTTCCACATCAATTCCTCACTTGTCTGCCATCCCGATCCCACCGTGGGCTATCGGATCATGACGCCGGACGGCGTGGTCGTCTATTTGCCCGATCACGAGCCAGCCCTGGGCGCGCAGCAGTTTCCACTCAGCCAGGATTGGACTTCCGGTTGCGCGCTCGCCGAGAATGCTGATCTCCTGATCCACGACGCGCAATACACGCCGCAGGAATACGAAGATCGGGTAGGCTTCGGCCACAGCTCTCTGCCGCAGGCCTTTGAGTTCGGCGCGCTGGCCGGGGTCAAGCATTTCGTGCCGTTCCATCACGATCCGGCTCACAGCGACGACGATCTGGATCGATTGATCGCCGAGACGGTGACGGCAGTGAAGCCGCCTTTCCAAATTACGCCCGGCGCGGAAGGCACTACCTTCGCGCTCGGAACTGCCGAAGGAACTCCGGGAACTAAAGGAAACAGCGGAACTGGGTAAGTTCCTTTTGTTCCCTCATCTACCTGAGTTCCCTTTCGCCAAAGGAGAATTCTGTGACCCTAACCCCCGCCCCGACCGCCGAGGCCACCCCTGCCCGTTCGTGGCAATCCGGCCCGCTCTATCGCAAGCTGCTCATCCCCACCGACAACTCGGAGATGTGCCACGAAGGGATCAGTTGGGCGATTGAGTTTGCCCGCGAGTGGGAGGCCACGCTCGTCGGCAACCACGTCTACGCCGCGCGCCTGCACGACGACCGCTTTCGCCAGTTGGAAGTGGGCTTGCCGGCGCGCTTTCAGACCGACGAGGAGATCACTCGCCAGCGCAAGATACACGACAAACTGATCGAGCAGGGGCTGATTCTGATCTCTGACTCTTTCCTCGATGTGTTGAATAAGCGCGGCGAGGAGAACAATCTGAAGATCGAGCGGAAGTTAATGGAGGGGATTCACTTCGAGCAGTTGGCCAAGGACGTCAACTCCGGCGATTACGATCTCGTCGTCATGGGCGGACACGGCATCGGGCAGGTGAAACGTTCGCAACTCGGATCGGTCACGAGCCGCGTCGCTCGGCTGATCACCGCCGACATGCTCGTTATGAAACAGAAGGGGCGGTCGCTGCGCGGAGGAAGGATACTCGTCTGTGTTGATTCCTCGGCCTATTGCTTCGTCGCGCTGCGCAAAGCGCTTCGGCTGGCCCAGACCTTCGGCGCGACCGTTCACGCCGTCGGCGCCTTCGATCCGTTCTATCACTACGCCGCCTTCAACAACATCCGCTACGTGCTGTCGTTTCAGGCGGGCAAGGTGTTCAAGTTCGAGGAACAGGAAGAACTGCACAACAACATCATCGACCGCGGACTGAAGAAGGTGTGCGAGGCGAATTTGATGCGGGCTGAAAAAGTCGCCAAAGAAGAAGGCGTGCCGCTCACCAGCGAAGTGCTCGTCGGCAAACCGTTCAACAAGATTCTCGAATGGTGCGAAAAGGAGAATCCCGATCTCGTGGTGATCGGGCGCTGGGGCGCGCACCACGTCGAGGGCGGAGACATGGGATCGAACACCGAGAACCTGCTGCGCCAGTGCGAGTGTAACCTGCTCGTCGTCGGCGCGGCCGATGCCCGGCCGTTCGACATCCCCACGCTCGAAGAATACGAAGAAGACCCGCTCGAATGGGACGATGACGCGCTGAAACTCATCCTGCGCGCTCCGCCGTTCGCGCAGGCGATGGCGAAGGCCTCGGTGGAAGAATACGCCCGCAAAGAAGGCCACAGCCGCATCACGCTCGATCTCCTGCACGGCGCGTTGATGGGCATTCTGCCGCCCTCGGCCAAACACCTGATGGGGCTGGAGGCCGAAGACCGCAAGATCGCTGAAGCGCGCAAATCGGCCCGCTCGCCCATCGAGGAGTACGTTCCGCACGAACGCGCATTCCCGTGGACTCAGGATGCGCTGGATCGGGTCAACAATCGCGTCCCGGCCTTCGTCCGCCCGATCGCGATGCTGGCGATGGAGCGATACGCGCGCGAGAGACAATTGACCGAAGTTACTCTGGATGTCACGATCGAAGTCGCCAAGCGATTGGGATACGCGGGCGACGACGGTGTGCAAAAATCCATGCCGTGGACTGACGAGGCGTTGGTGCGATTGGAGCGCGTGCCGAAGTTCGAGCGGCCAATGGTGCGCGAGATGGTCGAGAGCCTGGCCCGCGACGCCGGGCACTCGGCCATCAACTATGAATTGGCCGATGAGATGCTGGGCAAGGTGCGCGCAATGTGGGAAGCGCAGAGCGACGGGGCGTTTGGGTATTTCAAGGGGATGGGCGGGAATGGAGGCAAAGAGGGGAGTTGAGGTCGGCGGTGCTTTGAGGGAGGCGCAAGGCGACAGAAGCGAAAGGAGATAGCGGAATGCCCACCTATATCAGTCTCAACCGTTGGACGCAGCAGGGGATACAGACCGTCAAGGATTCCCCCGCCCGGCTCGCCGCGGCCCAGCAAGCCGCGCGGGCGATGGGCGGCGAGATCAAAGCGTTCTACCTGGTGATGGGCCAATACGATTTTGTCACCGTCTTCGAAGCACCGGACGATGCCACCGTCGCCAGGTTTCTGCTTGCGCTCGGCGGACAGGGCAACGTCCAGACCGAGACGCTGCGTGCCTTCACCGAGGATGAATTCCGGAAGATAGTGGCTTCACTGCCGTAGGCCCGTGTCTAACTTGTCCAATTGGAGCCTGCCAATGCGCCTCCCTCAAAGCGCCAGCGGCCGGTAAATTAGGAGACAATCTATGTCAGACCGCTTCATCTCACGCGGCTTTGTCGGCAAACGGCGGGAGAGCACGGCGGCGGCGAACCGCATCCCGCCCGGCCAGCACGAAGTGAAAGATTTCCCGGTGCTCTCGGCCGGGCCGACGCCCCGCGCGCCACTCAGCCGCTGGACGTTTACCATCGAGGGCCTTGTCAAACAGCCGATCAAATGGACGTGGGACGAGTTCCAAAAACTTCCGGCCCGCGAATTCGTCGCGGATATTCACTGCGTGACAAAGTGGACGAAACTCGACACGCGCTGGTACGGCGTCGGTGTAGATACATTGCTGGAGATGGTTGACCTCGATCCCAAGGCGCGATTTCTTATCGCCTTCTGCGACGGGGGATACACAACCAACCTGCCACTGCCGGATGCAGTGAATGGCCGGGCGTTCGTCGCCTATCAGTACGACGGTCAACCGCTGGCCGGCGAGCACGGCGGGCCTGCTCGGCTGGTCGTGCCCAATCTTTATTTTTGGAAGAGCGCCAAATGGGTGCGCGGCCTGCGGCTGATGGAAAAGGATAAGTCCGGCTTCTGGGAATCGGCGGGCTACAACAACCACGGCAATCCGTGGAAAGAGCAGAGATACACCGGTGACTGAACCGACATCCATCAGCAGCCGCCTCTCGGCCTTCGTGTCGCCGAATGCGCCTTATGGGAGCCCCACCATGAAACGTCCTATCGAGTGGCAGATCGCCACCGTCAAAGCGATCAAGCAAGAGACGCCCAAAGTCAAGTCGTTCACCCTCAGCCTGCCGAACTGGTTGCCGCACAAGCCGGGCCAGCACTACGACATCCGCCTCACCGCCGAGGACGGCTATCAGGCCCAGCGCAGTTACTCAATTGCCTCGGAGCCGGAGCGAAGCGGCGAAGTGGACATCACCGTGGAGCGGCTCGATGACGGCGAAGTCTCGTCGTATCTGCACGACGTTCTCGTCCCCGGCGATTTGATCGAAGCACGCGGGCCAATCGGCGGTTATTTTATCTGGGAGACGAGGCTCGGCGGGCCGTTGCTGCTTATCGGCGGCGGTTCCGGCGTTGTGCCTCTCATGTCCATGATCCGCCATCGC
>JACQED010000285.1 GCA_016200785.1 Chloroflexota bacterium | reverse complement strand
TCCGGCGAACAGCAAGAAGAGAATCGGCAGGGCGAGGCCGACGGAATACGCTGCTGTCACGATCGGCTAGCCGGCCTGCAGTGGCTCGTCGGCGGGCCAAAAGCACAAGCGCAGAAATCCCGCGACGAGAACGATCTGCGCGGCGGCGGACACGCTAAGAACCCAGTAGTTGCCTTGCGCGAGCAGACCCGTGTAGAGCGCCCACTGTCCAGTGAAGCCCGTGAGAAACGGCACGCCGACCAGCGCCGCAACAGCCGCGCCGGGCAGGGTGGTGTGCCACGCAGATTGATCGTCGTGGCCGTTGAAAAGAAAGATGACTGCGCCGCCGAGCACCAGCGCGAGACTCTGCGCGGCAAGCCCGGCCAGCGCCGCCGAGCCGCCCCACAGCCCGGTGAGCAGCGCCAGCCCCGATTGCGCGATGACGAAGAACGTGAGGCCCTGGCGCGGATCGGGCGCGACCCACCATTGCGACGCGCCGACCCAGAGCGCGGCGACCCCGCCGACCGTCAGCCACGGGCGCAGTGGCAGAGTCTGATGGGACGACAGTTCAACGGCTGCGCCAATCGGTGTCGCCCCGATCAAGCGCGCTACGAGCACGAGCGCGATCGCGGCCGGCGCGAGGCGCAGGATGGTGCCGAGGCCCTGCCGCACGTTCGCTTCCACCGGCAAGCCGAGATGGAGCGGAAACAATCCGAGTCGGAAGACCGCGGCCAGCGCGAGAAGCAGAGTCGCGCGCGGGCCGAACGGCATCTCACCGAACGCCGGGTGTCCACCGGCCGAAGTCACCGTGACTGCCGCCGCCACGACGAGCAGGGTGGCCGCCGTGTTGAAGCCGAGGCTGAGCACCGCTTGCCGTTCGTCGCCTTCCGAGAGCGCGACGAGCGCGAGGAAGTACAGCAGATCGAGTCCCGCCCACGCGATGGCCAGCGTCACGAGATCGGCGGCGAAGATGGCCGCCAGCGTCGCGGCGGTGATGAGGAGTGTCGCGCCCCGCGGGGCCAATCGTCGCCCGCCGCCGCGCGCCAGGCCGGTGAGGAAGACGGCCAGCGTCGCAGTCAACACCGCCAGGCCCATCAGCCACGCCAGCGCGTCGATGCGAAATGCCAACGGTTCGGGGAAGAGCGCCGCCGGTTTCCAGTTCGAGACGATATTGATCTCCGGCAGACGCAGGCCTTTCAACGCCAGTGAGACCATAGCGAAGAACGCCGTCAGCGCGCCAAGCACTCCCGCGAAGCGAAAGCGAGGCTGTAAGCCGGCCAGCAGTCCGGCCGCGCCCAGGATCAAAACGAGGATCGGAATCATCGAGCGTCACAAAGTCGGGCGAGCCCCTCGGCCCGCCCGACCGCGCCGAATTCTAGCATAGAAGCCAAGTATCACAAAATTGAAAACGAGGCTAGAATAGCGGCGATAAGGTAAAAAGGCTATGCCACTTGCTCCCGACTCCATTCTCAAAGAACGCTATCGTATCAGCGCACTGCTCGGCCAGGGCGGCTTCGGCGCCGTCTACAGCGGCTTCGATCTGAATCTGAGCCGAAAAGTCGCCATCAAAGAAAACTTCCACACCACGCCCGAGGCGGCAAGGCAGTTCGAGCGCGAGGCCACCCTGTTGGCTTCACTGCGCCATTCCAATTTGCCCACCGTCTTTGACCATTTCATCATCCCCGGCCAGGGACAGTATCTGGTGATGGAATTCATCGAGGGCGACGATCTCCAGCAAATGATCTCGGCGCGCGGCGCTCTGCCCGAAAGCGACGCTCTGCGTTGGATCGATCAGGTCGCCGCCGCGCTCGATTACCTCCATCGGCAGACCCCGCCGATCATTCACCGCGATGTGAAGCCCGGCAACATCAAAATCACGCCCGCCGGCGAGGCGATCCTGGTGGACTTCGGCATCGCCAAGCAATACAGCGCGCAACAGCGGACGGTGACGGCGGCCCAGGCCGTGACACCGGGATACTCGCCGCCGGAGCAGTACGGCGAAGCGGTCACCGATGCGCGCTCCGACGTCTACGCCCTCGGCGCGACGCTCAACGCTCTGCTCACCGGATCGCCGCCAGTCAACAGCCTCGATAGGCTGATCGGCAAGGGCAGTCTCACGCCGCCGCAGAGCATCATCCCCAACATTTCCAGTTCGACCTCCGTCGCAGTTCTCAAAGCCCTCGAACTCAGGCCGGAGGATCGCTTTTCGACCATGGCCGAGTTTCGCTACGCGCTCAAGCGCCAGGCCGCGCCAGCCACGCAAGCTCTGCCGGCGGAGACCGAAACGCGCGGCGCGGTGACCTGGCGGCCCCCGGCCGCGCCGCCGCGCCGAACCAACTGGCTGCTGATCGGCGCGGTCGTCGTCGGCATCCCGATGTTGATCGTGATCGCCGGCATCGTTCTCGCGTTGACCGGCGTCGTGACGATCCCGATTGTCTCCTCGCCGACTGCGACACCCACTGCGACGCCGGCGCCTTCAGCCACGCCCGTGCCGCCGACCGACACCGCAACACCCGCTCCCACGGTGGTCGTCGTGACTGCGACGCCCGCGCCGGCGACCGACACGCCGCTTCCGGCGGCGCCGACCGACACGCCCTCCCCGGCCTTCACCCCGACGGCCACCCGCTTTGCCGGAGGCGAGGGCAAGATCACTTTCTGGAGTCACGAGAGCGGCCTCGACCGCATCTTTGTCATGAATCCCGACGGGAGCGGGCTGGGCGAGATTGCGCGCGGCGTGTGGCCGGCGTGGGCGCCCGATGGCCGAATGTTGGCTTTCATTCGCAACCAACTACAACCACCGGACGAGAGCCTGTACGTCAAAGACCCGCGCAAACAAGAGCCTGACTTCATCACCCGCGTGCCGGTCGAGGACAATCACCTCGCGTGGTCGCCCGACGGCCAGCACATTCTGTTCTCCGACTTCAGCAAGGGCGGTGGAGAAGGGCGCGCTCTGACGCTTATCAATCCGACCACCAAGGAGAAGAAAGTCGTGCTCGACGACGGCGCGCTCAATCTCGACGGCACTTTCTCGCCCGACGGATCGAAGATCGCCTTCTCGTCCAACAAGACCGGCGACTTTGAAATCTACGTGACGAAGGCCGATGGGTCTGAAGCGCCACAGCAAGTCGTCTTCGACGCCGGCTTCCAGGATCGTTATCCCTCGTGGACGCCCGACGGCCAGAAGATCGCGTTCTCCTCCAACCGCGAGGACGGAATCGATCAGATTTACGTGATGCGCGCCGACGGCAACGACGTCGTGCGGATCACCCACGGCCTCATCGCCGACCGTCAGCCCGTCTGGTCGCCCGACGGCCAGCACATCGCCTTTGCCTCCTTCCGCGACGGCAACCTGCAAATCTACCTCATGGAACCGGACGGCAGCAACCAGAAGCGCCTCACCACTCGCTTCAACTTCCCGAATCAAAATCCGGTGTGGCAGCCGCCTGTCAAATGAACGCCCGCGGAGAACGCCAAATTCCAGTTGTCAAATCCCAACCTCTAATCGTCGGCCTCGTCTCCGATCTCTTCTTCACCGTCAAAATCGACTACGTGGCACGGCAGTTGGGCTACCGCGTGCGGTGGATCGAGCGGGCCGAGGAGGTTTCGCCCCCCGACACGCTGGATGACGATGACACGCTGCGCCAACTTGCAGAGGCAATGCGCGGGCAGGTCGCGTCCTTCATCGCGCTTCTTGTCGAAGAGCAGCCCGCGCTGGTGATATTCGATCTCAACAACAACGCCGTGCCGTGGGACAAGTGGATCGCCGCCGCGAAATCCTCTCCGGCCACGCGCCGCACGCCGATCATCGCCTTCGGATCGCACATGGACGTTGAGACGCAGACCCGCGCCAAAGCCGCCGGGGCCGACGCCGTCCTCGCCAAATCCCGATTCACCGAGGCACTTCCCCAACTGGTCACGAAATATGCGCGTGTCCCCGATCGCGCGGCGATCAGCGACGATTGCCGGGGCGAATTGCCGGCGGCGGCGCTCAGAGGACTGGCGCACTTCAACGCCGGTGAATACTTTGAGGCGCACGAGGAACTGGAGCGAGCGTGGAATGAGGAAGTTGGCCCGGCGCGCGAATTGTATCGCGCTATCCTGCAAGTCGCGGTCGCCTATTTACAGATCACGCGCGGCAATTATGACGGCGCGCTTAAGATGTTCATGCGCGCGCGCCAGTGGATCGACCCCTTGCCCGACGAGTGCCGGGGCGTGAAGATCGGCCAACTGCGCGAGGAGGCGAAGAGTGTGAGAGAGGAGTTGGAGCGACTCGGGCCGGAGCGCATCGGCCAGTTCGATCCGTCGCTGATGAAACCGGTGATATGGAGTTGAACCAATGACTCTGTTGAAAAAACCCGGAATTGAACCGCGAAGCCGCCAAGAGCGCGAAGTTTTCACGTGTTTTCTTCGCGTCCTTCGCGTCTTCGCGGTGAGAAAAGGCTTTTTGCAGTGGAGCCACCAATGCAACTAGAAGACAAGGTTGCGCTCGTGACCGGATCGGGCCGGGGCATAGGCAGGGCCATCGCTCTCCGCCTTGCGCGCGACGGGGCCGACGTGGTCGTCAACTTCTTCCGCAACCGCGCGCCGGCCGAG
>JACQED010000317.1 GCA_016200785.1 Chloroflexota bacterium | reverse complement strand
GGTTTCGCAGATAACCAATGCGCTGTATAATCAAATTGGCGAAGGTGTACAGACTCAGGTGGGAGATGACTATGATAACAGCCGAGTTGCCCCAACGTCTGCGAGAGGAGTTTGAGCGCACTGCACAGTCACTTTATGGCCGCGATAGCGTCACGCAGGCCTTGATTGAGGCCGTAGAGTTGTGGCTGGCACGACATCGCGAACCGCCACTCGAAGAAGAAAGGACTGCCAATGACCGAGCCTATGAGGCGCTGAGGGCAGAACTGGAGCAACGCCATTCGGGCAAGTGGATTGTTATGGCTCATGGCAAACTGCAGGGCGTCGGCGACTCTTTGGAAGAAGTAGATCAACTGGCGTCAACTGCCCACGACAGAATCGTAATGCGCGTCGGCGAGAAACGCTCAAAGGAGATTGAGATTGGATGGCAGATGACGTTCGCCTGACTTGTTGGCCCACTCCCGATCGCCTAGCAATTGGCATTCAGGTAGGGAGTCTTTCCGGTCAACTGCACAACGAGTCGGAAGAACTGGTGCAGCTGGACACCGGCTACAGCGAAGAAATTCTCATTCCTCACGGTCTATTTGAAGCCCTCAATCTGGGGCATTGGCGCTTACCCCAAGTACCAGGCCCAACGGGAACAACGGTTACGGGCCAAGTCATCCAGTTCCTCGAAGCACATGCTGACGTGGTTATTCCCAGAACCGGCGAGCGGCATCGCGTGATCGTTCAGACTTTTGTTGGCAACACGCGCTTTCTGATTGGCAGAGCATTCCTGCGCCGATTCAAAGTCCTTCTCGACGGCCCGGGTGGGCAAACTTGCCTACTGACGCCGGCGACCTGATTTCGGCTGTATCCTACTCATCGCATACTCCGCCAGCGCCGTGATGGTCAGGCTCGGGTTGATGCCGGGGTTGGCCGGGATGATCGAGCCGTCCACCACGTACAGCCCCGGATAGTTGATGACCTGGCAATTCAGATCGATCACCCCCTCCTCGGCGTCCCGCCCGAAGGGACAGCCCCCCATGATGTGCGCCGTCATCGGAAAGTTGAGCAGACCTTCGGTGATTGATCCCGCCGGGACTCCGTTGATCATGCGGGCAAAGTCACGCGTGACGCGATGGCCGATGTCAATCTTCGCCGGGACGGCGTGCGCGGCGTCCGGCTCAGATACGAGGCCGCGCCGAAACAGCGTGAACAGGCCACGCCCCAGCCGCAAGCGCATTCGATTGTCCGCTGTCTGCATCACGAGCAAGATGGTTGTGCGGCTTGCCCAGCCGGGCCAAACGTACGTGCGGAGAAAATCAATCGGGTGGCGCAGGATGAGGCCCACGAACGTCAGGAGGCGCACCAGTAGATTCTCGCCGGACTCGATCAACGGGGCCGCGAGGAAGCGCATCAGCGACGATCCGGACGGGTAGCGCACCGGCTCGATCTGCGTCACCTGGTCGGCGCGAAAGACCGAGGTGATCGCCACGCCCTCGGAATAATCAATCTCCCCATCGCGGCTGACTGAGCCGAGCAGAGCTTCGCTGTTCGTCCGCACCATCTCGCCGAGGCGCAACGAGATGGTGGGCAGAGATCGAGTCACATCCCGACAACGAAGCAACAGGCCGAGCGTGCCGAGCACGCCCGCAGACACGACCACGTTGCGCGCGCGGACGGCTCGCGGCGACTTTGACAGCCACGCCGTCGAGCGGCGATAGACGACTTCAAAGCGCGCCCCATCCACTTGCCCCTCCGGCAGAGAGCGAATGTCCTGCACTTCGGCCTCCGCCTCAATTTCCGCTCCCCACTTCTCGGCGAAGTACAAGTAGTTCTTGACCAACGTGTTCTTGGCGTTGTGGCGGCAACCCACCATGCACCCGCCGCAATGAATGCAACCCCGGCGCGGCGGCCCGTCGCCGCCGAAGTACGGATCGGGCGCGTCCCTTCCGGCCTCGCCGAAGAAGACGCCGACGTCGGTGGGATGGAAACTGTCGCCGTGACCCAATTCGCCGGCGATCGTTTTCAGCACGGCGTCAGCCGACCACAGGCACGGATTGACCGTTACGCCAAGCATCCGTCGGGCGGTATCGTAGTGAGGCCGCAGAAGTGTTTTCCAATCGGCGAGGTGTCGCCATGCCGGCGCGTCAAACAGGCGGTCGTCCGGTTCCATCAATACGTTGGCGTAGCCGAGGCTGCCACCGCCCACGCCACTGCCGTGCAGGATCATCACGCCGCGCAAGAGGCTGATCTGCAGGATGCCAAAACAGCGCAATGCCGGGAGCCAGAGATACTTCCACGCGATCCAGTTCGTTCGGGCGAAGTCTTCGTCGCGGTAGCGTTTGCCGCGCTCCAGTACGAGAACGGTGTGGCCTTTCTCCGTCAAGCGCATGGCCGAGACACTGCCGCCGAAGCCGGAGCCGATGACGACGAAATCAACCGCCTGATCGGAACGATGAACTGATCCGCTTCTGTTCAACTTGACCCAACCTCCGTTCCTTTCGCTTGTCCCTCTTTGCCTAAGACAACATACCCAACTATCGCCCGCGCAAATATATCCAGTTTGTATCTGTTGCGCCATTCATCACAACCCTATAATGAGCCGAGGTAATTGCTGGCGGCAATCCAGTTGGCCCAATGACACACTCAAGGGACATCGGCCCTCGACTTCCATCTCTGCCGCGACTCCCCGGCCTCTCCGAGATAGATCGCGGCGCATGCGGCCTGGGCTTCGTCGCCGATCGTTATGGCCACCCAAACCACCACCTTCTCGAAATTGGCCTGCAATCGCTCATCAACCTGGAACATCGGGGCGCGTTGAACGCCGACGGCGAAACCGGCGACGGCGCCGGCATCCTGACCTCGCTCCCCAAACCATTCTTCGCCCGCGAGGCCGAAAGGCGCACCGGCCAACCCGTCGAGCCCGACCGGCTGGCCGTCGCCGTGTTGTTTCTCCACCCCGACGTGGCCGACGACTGCCGGGCCGTCTTCGAAGTGGCCCTTGCGGCCACCGGCCTGCAACTGCTGGCCTGGCGCGACGTGCCGCGCAACTCCGACGCGATTGGCCAGTATGCCCGTGAGACTCAGCCGCACATCACGCAGGCCATTATCGCCCTTCCCGCGAATTTGTCCATCGGCGAGGCCGAACGGCGTCTGTTTATCACCCGCAAACGCTTCGACCGCGACAGCCGCGGGCTGGCTCTGGCGGCATACGTGGCTTCATGTTCAAGCCAGACCATCGTCTACAAGGGCCTGCTGCTCGCGCCGCAAATCGCCGCCTATTACTCCGACCTGCGCGACCGGGACTTCGCGCCGCACCTGGTCGTCTTCCATCAGCGCTACAGCACCAACACGCTGCCGACCTGGTTTCGCGCCCAACCCTTTCGCGTGCTCTGCCACAACGGCGAGATCAACACCATTCAGGGCAACATTGCCTGGATGGCGGCCCGCGAAGCCGACATGCGACTCGACTCGCCCGGCTTTCACCTCGGCGCCGCCGACCTGCGCCCGGCGATTGACCTGGACGGCTCAGACTCGGCCATGCTCGACAACGCCGCCGAATTGCTCCTTCGCGGCGGGCGTGGTATCGACCACGCCTTCGCCATGCTTATCCCGGAGGCGTGGGAACGGGCCACCGACATGCCCGAAGCCGTGCGAGATTTCTATCGCTTTCATGCCGCCGTCGCCGAGCCGTGGGACGGGCCGGCGGCCATAGTCTTCAGCGACGGGCGCATCGTCGGCGCGGCGCTCGACCGAAATGGCTTGCGTCCCTTGCGCTGGCTTGTGTCGGAAGATGGGCTCGTCGGCGCCGCCTCCGAAGCCGGTTGTATCCCTGTTCCCGATTCGCGCCTGACGGTCAAGGACCGCCTCGGTCCCGGTCAAATGATTGCGTTGGACACTGCCACTGGCGAACTACTGGACGACGGCCATCTCAAGGCACGGCTCGCAGCGCGGAGGCCCTACGGTCAATGGCTGCGCCAGCACCTGCGCCCACTGACCAATCGCCTCCTCCCTCTGCAAAGCGCTCATCTGCTGCGCACGGAATCGCTTGTGACGGACCAGGCCGCGTTCGGATACACCCACGAAGAACTCGTCGTCATCGTCCGCCCGATGGTCAAGAACCGCGCAGAAGCAGTCGGTTCCATGGGCGATGACACCCCCGCCGCTATCCTCTCGCCCAAACCACGTGCCCTGTTCTCGTGCTTCCGCCAGCGCTTCGCCGAAGTGACCAACCCGCCCATTGACTACCTGCGCGAGCCGCACGTCATGTCCCTGCGAGTGCGGCTGGGCGCACGCGGGAATTTTCTGGACGAAGCGCCGGAACAGGCGAGAGTGATCGAACTCGAAAGCCCTTTTCTGGTTGACGACACGCTGGCTACGCTCCGCGCCGATCCGGCGTTGCTTCCGGTCAGCCTCTCCACCCTTCTCCGTGTCGAGGCGTGCGCCCGCCCTAACGGCCTCACCCATGCCCTCAATTTGCTGTGTGCCCGCGCCGAGTCGGCGGCCCGCTCCGGCTCGCAGATCATCATCCTCTCCGACGTCGGCGTGGATGCGGCTCATACCTTCATCCCCTCACTGCTGGCGGTAGGCGCCGTGCATCATCATCTGCTGCGGGTCGGTCTGCGGGGGCGGGTGAGCCTGATCGTCGAGAGCGGCGAACCGCGCGACGTGCACCACTTCGCCTGTCTCCTCGGCTTCGGCGCCAATGCCGTCAACCCCTACCTGGCCATGGCCACGGCTGCCAGCCTCGCCGAGAACGGCCTCTCGCCTGCGCGTGCCATCCGCAACTATCTGCACGCCGCCGAACATGGCCTGTTGAAAATCATGTCCAAGATGGGCATCACCACCGTGGACGCCTACTGCGGCGCGCAAATCTTCGAAATCATCGGCTTGGCCAATGCCGTCGTCGCCCGGCATTTCGAAGGCGCCCCCTCGCACATCGGCGGCCTGGGCTTGTATGACGTCGGCAAAATTGTGTTGACCTGGCACAGCCGGGCGTTTGCGCCTGACGGCCGGCCGCTGCTCGATTCGCCGGGCTACTACAAGTTCAAACGAGACGGCGAACTCCATGCCTTCAGCCCGGCCGTCGTCCAGGCGATGCATGCGGCCCTCGAAGCCGACTCCTACGCCAAATACAAAGACTTCAGCCGTCTGGTCCACTCACACTCGGCGGTTGACTTTCGCGATCTATTGGATTTTTCTGTGTCGGCCTCACGCCCGGCCCCGCTGCCATTGGGAGAGGCGGATGGGGGCGAGGCCGCCCGCGTCGAGCCTGCCGCCGCCATCCTGCCTCGCTTCTCCACGGCGGCCATGTCGCACGGGGCGCTCTCACGGGAAGCGCACGAAACGATGGCGATTGCTATGAACCGCCTGGGCGCTGGCAGCAACTCCGGCGAAGGTGGCGAAGACCCGGCCCGCTACCACGACGGGCGCAACGATCGCATCAAGCAGGTGGCCTCGGGCCGCTTTGGCGTCACGCCCGCCTACCTGATCAGCGCGAACGAATTGCAGATCAAAATGGCGCAGGGGTCAAAGCCCGGTGAAGGCGGCCAACTGCCCTCCAGCAAAGTCACCGCCGAGATCGCCGCCATCCGCCATGCCCAGCCGGGCATCATGCTGATCTCGCCGCCGCCGCATCACGACATCTACAGCATCGAGGACCTGGCGCAGTTGATCTACGACCTGCGGCAGATCAACCCGCGCGCCGCCATCTCGGTCAAACTGGTGGCGCAGGCCGGCGTTGGCACCATTGCCGCTGGCGTGGCCAAAGCCGGCGCCGATATTATTTTGATCAGCGGCCACAACGGCGGCACTGGCGCATCGCCCCAATCGTCCATCAAATACGCCGGCGTTCCCTGGGAACTGGGATTGGCCGATGCTCAACATGCGCTGGTCAACAGCGGCCTGCGCGGGCGCGTCCGGCTGCGCGTCGACGGCGGCCTGCGCACCGGGCGCGATGTGGTGACGGCCGCTTTGCTCGGCGCCGACGAATTTTCGTTCGGCACCTCAGCGGCCGTGGCGATCGGCTGTGTCATGGCCCGCGCCTGCCACCTCAACACTTGCCCCACCGGCATCGCTACCCAGGATCCGAAACTGCGGGCGAAATTCAAGACCCCGCCCGATCAATTGATGGCTTACATGCGTTTCGTGGCCGAGGAAGCGCGCGAAATATTGGCCGACCTCGGCCTGACCTCGCTACAAGAAGCGATCGGCCGCGTTGAACTGCTGCGACAAGTTTCACCCGGCCTGCCGAACAGCCCGCCGGTTGATCTGGGCCGCCTCGTCACGCCCCCCGACGGCGACGGCCCCCGCCGGTACGTCGGCCTGCCCAACCCCCTGGCCGAGACTGCGCCTTTCGACCAGCCGCTGCTACGCGAGGCGATGAGCGCCATCGAGACCGGCGACCCCCTTGATCTCACCTGCTCCGTCACCAACCGCGCCCGCACCTTTGGCGCGCGGCTGTCGAATGCAATTGCCGGGCGCTGGGGAGACGCCGGGCTGGCGGAGAACACGATCAACGTTCGCCTGTGCGGGAGCGCCGGCCAATCGTTCGGCGCATTCGGCGTGCGCGGCCTGTGCCTTTACCTGCGCGGCGAGGCCAATGACTATGTGGGCAAAGGGCTGAGCGGCGGCCAGATCGTCATCGCCCCGTCGCCCGATTATCGGGGCGAGCAGCCGGTGCTGGCAGGCAACGCGGTTCTGTACGGCGCAACCGGCGGCGCGGTGTTCATCGCCGGGCGCGCTGGCGAGCGGTTCGCCGTGCGCAACTCCGGCGCATTGGCCGTGGTGGAGGGCCTCGGCGATCACGGATGCGAATACATGACCGGCGGCGCGGTGATCGTGCTGGGCGCCACCGGGCGCAACTTCGGCGCGGGCATGAGCGGCGGGGTGGCATACATCTGGCAGGGGGAACGAGCGCGGCAGAAGGCGGAAATCGTCGAGCAACGAATCAATGCAGGCATGGTTACGACCGCGCCGCTCACCGACCAGGACACGCACTGGCTGCGCGATAAGATTTCTCAACACGCGGCGCTCACTGGCAGCGCCAGGGCGCAGGCCGTCGTCGCCAACTTCGATCCCGCCGATTTCGTCAAAGTTGTGCCGCGCACGGAGCCGCTCAAAGAGTCGCTGAAACCAGAGGTGACTGCGGCAGCCATCGCTAATCCGCTAACCCGCTCCGCTGATCTCCAACCGTTCCCATCGTTGCCGCAGGATAACCAGCGCCGTCTGAACCAGGATTTGCAGGTCGAGCCAGATCGTCCAATTACGGATGTAGTACAGCGCGGCGCGCATTTCCTCTTCGAGTGAGGCCACCGGCACCACCGCCCACGGGCCGGTCACGCCGGGCTTGACGGTGGCAAGGCTCGCCAGCCAGCGTTTGTAGCGATCGCGATCTTCGACGGGAACGGGGCGCGGGCCGACGAGGCCCATGCGGCCCGACAAAACGGAGAACAGGAGCGGCAGGTGACGCAATCCCGTTCCGTCGAGCAAACGCGACAGGCCGCCTTTGCGCTGGGCGAAGCGCACGGTTTGAAATGGTCGCCCCCCCAACCCGATGAGCGTCGCCGGTTCCAACACCGGGCCGCCGCCCGCCAATCGGAGGCCGACGGCGAAGATCGCCATCAAAGGCAGGGCGAGCAGCAGGATCAGCATCCCGAGGCCATAATCGAGTCCGGCCTTGAGCAGACCGTCGAAGCCGGCCAGCCGGACTCGATCCACGACGATCAGCGGCACGAAGTTGCGGTGCGCGACGCGCGGCGTCGTCGCCAGTATATCGTAGTAACCCGGTGACAATCTGATCTTCAACCCATCGGCGAAGGCCGTGCGCTCGAGAATTTCTTGAAATGTCTCCCACGTCAGCGCGCCGGGGACGACGACGATTTCGGCGACGCGATATTCCTTGACGACGTTCGTCAGCGCGCCGGGATGGCCCAACACGGTGAGGCCGTCCACCACCGGCGTGCCGGGGGGCAGAAAATCGTCAACGAAGCCGACGACGCGCACCCCGGAGTCAGTCACCGAACGGAATTGCCGGGCAATGGTGCGCCCCTGATCGTCGGCGCCGACGATCACCGCGCGCGCGATCAGGTGGCCGGCGCGCCGCGCCGCTCGCACCACGCGCCGCATCCCGAAGCGGGCCGTCCAGACGAGGACGATGCTGAATATCCATCCGACGAGCAACCAGAGCAGAGGCAGATCGCCCGCGCCCGAAACGGCATTGACGACGACGGCCAGCACGATACCGTAAGTGCAACCGGTCGCGACTGTCGCGTACTCCTGCGAGTCTTCCAACACGGTTTCGAGATCGTACAGCCTCAGTGCGGC
>JACQED010000316.1 GCA_016200785.1 Chloroflexota bacterium | reverse complement strand
GGGATCGTAGTAGTTATCGGCCAGCGCTTTGTAAGTCCGCACCCGTGTGTAGTGATCGACGTCGCCCGGCTTGGTCATGCCGACGACCGGGTGTAGGAGCAGCACGCCGTTCACTTCCTGCGCCGCGCGCTTCGTCAGTTCCTCGTGCGCCCGGTGCAAAGGATTGCGAGTTTGGAAAGCGACGACGTTCTGAAAACCGGTTGCCTCCAGCCTCGCCCTGGTCTGCGCCGGGGTCAACCGCAAATCCTGGAAGTCGTAGTGGGTCGGCAGGTGGAGAACGCGCAGAGGGCCGGAGATGTTGAGCCTGCCCCAGCGGTGCATCTCCGCGACCAACGGATGACGCAGATCGCGCGTGCGGAAGACTTTCTCTGCGACCTCGTCCCGATCCCATTCGTAGATTTCATCTATGGTCATCACCGCGAGCAGTTCGTTCTGCGGGTTGCGCAGGGCGATCTCCTGACCGAGCCTGGTGGCGGGGCCGGGGTCGATCGGAAGCGTCACGGGAACGGGGAAGATATGGCCGGTCGCGAGTCGCATTTCGTCCAGCACGCGCTGATGATCGGCGCGGCCCATGAAACGATCCAGCGGGGAGAATCCACCGAGGGCCAGCAGCTCGAGGTCGCAGACCGATCTCTCAGATAGTTGCAGTGAAGGCAGGCGGCCGGCGTGGGCTTTCAATTCGTCGCGCTCTTCAGCCGGGACGAGCAGATCGACGAGCCGACCGCCGCAGGGGGCGTTCAATTTTGAAATACGGGTCTCGTTCAACTTTCAATTTCCTCTCGGATGATATGACGCGCGCTGTTCAAGATTCGGAGTCGAGGCCTTAGCCCGGTCAGGCAACCCCGGCTAAAGCCTCGACTCCGTTGTGTGGTCACGGTCGCGTCTGGCCCCAGTATACCACACCGCATCTCCGGTGCGTCTTTGCGGCCTCGCGTGCGATGCTTGGGTCCACGCTCTTCGAGACATGCGACGAACTCAACGACGCCATGGTGGAATGTGGCCGGGGTGTCTTTGTGACTTTGTGGTCAGGGCGTCTCAGACACGCTCTCGGCAAAGTGGCAAGCGGCAATGTGGCCCTGGCCCATCGGTCTCAGCGCCGGCGCTTCTTCGCGACAGCGCGCCTGCGCCCAGGGACAGCGAGGGTGAAAGCGACAGCCTGAGGGAGGCGAGATGGAACTCGGCACGCCGCCTTCAAGCGCGACAGCCGGCTTGCGGCGATCGGGGTCGGGCACCGGCGTCGAGGCGAGAAGAGCCAGAGTGTATGGGTGCTTCGGCGCGGCGAAAATTGTTTCGACCGGGCCGAGTTCCACGATTTGACCCAGGTACATGACGGCGATCCGATCCGCGACGTGTTGGACGACGTCGAGGTTGTGAGAGATGAATAGGTAGGTGAGGCCCAGAGAGCGTTGCAGGCCGACGAGCAAGTTGAGGATTTGGGCCTGCACCGAAACGTCGAGCGAGGAGGTCGGCTCATCGAGCACGACGAGTCTCGGGCGCAGGGCGAGGGCGCGGGCAATCGCGACGCGCTGGGCCTGCCCGCCGGAAAGTTCGCGCGCCCGTCTACCGAGGTGCGCTGCCGACAGGCCGACGGCTTCGAGATCCTCCGCCACGCGATCGGTCAATGCTTTGCCGCGCATTTTGGTGTGCGTGACGAGCGGCTCGCCGACGAGGTCGCGCACGCGCAAGCGCGGGCTGAGCGACGTGTACGGATTCTGATAAACGATTGCCAGCTCGCGTCGCCTGGCACGCAGCAGCACCGGATCGAGGCGCAACAGGTCGTCGCCGTCGAAGATCACCTCGCCCGAAGTCGGTTCCACAATGCGCAGGACGCAGCGCGCCAACGTCGTCTTGCCGCAACCTGATTCCCCGACGAGTCCCACTGTTTCCCCCGCCGACACGGTCAAATCCACACCGTCCACGGCTCGCGCCCACTGGCGAGTCAGCCAGCCGGCGCGGACGGGGTAGTGTTTGACGAGGGAGTGGAGTTCGAGGAGGGGCATTAGATGAGTGAGGCGTGGCTCGGGGTGCGAGATGCGTGAATTTACACTTCGCCGTCAAACAAGTGGCAGGCGGCGGCATGACGCGCGGCAACCTCCTTCAACAGCGGCCGCGCGTTCTCACATTTCTCAAAGACGAACGGACAGCGTGGAGCAAAGGGACAGCCGGGAATGATTTGGAAACCGGACGGCACACTTCCGTCGATCGCGGCCAACGGTTTACCGTGTGAGCCGGGACGCGGCAACGCGCTGAGAAGGCCCTGCGTGTACGGATGCCTGGGCGCGCGAAACAGTTCGGCGGTCGGCGCGGTTTCGACCGTCGTTCCCGCGTACAGCACCGCCACGCGATCGCACGTTTGCGCGACGACGCCGAGGTCGTGGGTGATCAGTAGAATCGTCAAGCCGTGACGCTCGCGCAGGGCAACCAGCAGGCGAAGTATCTGAGCCTGAATGGTCACGTCGAGGGCCGTCGTGGGTTCGTCGGCGATGAGGAGTTCCGCGCCGGAGGCGAGGGCCAATGAGATCATCGCCCTTTGTTGCATGCCGCCGGAAAGCTCGTGCGGGTAAGCGCGCAGGGTGCGCTCCGTATCCGGCAAGCCGACGTCGGCCAGCAAGTCAATGGCGCGCCTGCGGGCGCCCGCGCCATCGATTCTCGCGTGCTGACGGATCACGCGCGTCAGTTGGTCTCCGATGGTGAAGGTCGGATTGAGCGAGGCTGCCGGGTCTTGAAAGATCATAGCGGCGCTTCGCCCGCGAATCTGATTCCAATCCGCGATCGTCAATAGATCGCGGCCGCCCAGCGTCAATCGCGCCGCGGTCATTTTGCCGGGCGGCGGCACGAGGCCGAGCAGGGCGAGGCCGGTCACCGTTTTGCCGCATCCCGTTTCCCCAACGAGTCCAAATATCTCGCCGCGTTCGAGGTCGAGATCGATCCCGTTCACCGCCCGCACGAGTCCGGCGAGGGTGGGGAAGGTAATGCGGAGGTCGCGGAGTTCGAGGAGAGGCATGTGACGTGTGGCGAATGACGTGCGACGAGCGGCGTGACGCATCCGCCCGACGCGCATCCCCCGTCACCCTGTTTCGCGCAAACTATCACCCAACAGGTTGAACGCCAGCGTCGCAAGAAAAATCGCGAGGCCGGGAAAGGTCGCGTACCACCAGCGCTCGGGGAAGTACACGCGACCGGCGCTGACCATCTGTCCCCAATCGGCGGCCGGGGGCCGAACGCCGAGGCCGAGGAACGACAGCGCCGCGCCGGTGAGGATGGCCGAGCCGATGTCGAGCGTGGCCTGCACGACGACCGGCGTGAGCGCGTTGGGCAACAGGTGGCGCGCGATGATGGTGAAATCGCCGACGCCCATGACTCGCGCGGCTTCGACGAAGGGCCGCTCGCGGAGCGAAACGACTTGCGCCCGCACGAGGCGGGTGTACCACGGCCACCACGTCAGGGCGATGGCGATGGAGGCGTTGGTGAAACTCGGGCCGAGCGCGGCGGCGATGGCAATGGCGAGCAATAGCGGCGGGAAAGCGAGAAACACATCGGTCACGCGCATCACGGTTTCGTCGATCCAGCCGCCGAAATAGCCCGCCACCGCGCCCAGCGGCATCCCGATAAGCAGCGCGACGGCGACGACGATGAAGCCCATCGCCAGCGACGTGCGCCCGCCGAACAGCATCCGCGCGTAAAGATCGCGCCCGAGATGATCCGTGCCCAAAGTGTGCTCGGTGGAGGGCGGCATGAATTTCTCAGGCGGGTTCGGGTCGCCGCGCCCTTCGGCAGCGCGCGGGGTGAGATAAGGCGCGAGGACGGCGGCGAGGCAGAGGATCACGATGGCCGCAAAACTGGCGAGGGCGATCGGGTCGCGGCGCAGTGCCCGGATCAACTTTCCGGATTCGGCGCCCTCCGCGAACCCGGCGGGCGGGGACCAGCCAGAGGTCGTCGCGCTCACTTCAACACCACTCGCGGATCGAGCGCGGCTTGCAGTAAGTCCACGGCGAGGTTGATGACGACGTAGAACAGCGTGACGACGAGCGTGACCGAGACGATGACGGGGAAATCAACGTTGAGGATCGCGTCGGTCACATATTTGCCCAGCCCCGGCCATGAGAAGATGACTTCGACGAGAAACGCGCCGGTGAGCGAGTACGCAAACGAAAGGCCGAGGACGGTGAGCGTGGGGACGATGGCGTTCTTGAGAGCGTACTCGAAGAGGATGGTGCGCTCTGGCAAGCCCTGTGCGCGCGCCGCGATGATGTATTTTTCCGACAGGACTTCGATCATCGCCGCCCGAGTCATACGAAGCGCCAGCCCGATGGGATAGGTGGCGAGGGTGAAGGCCGGCAGAACGAGATGCAGGCCGGCGTCGCGCCACGCAGACCAGTTGCCGGTGACGAGCGCGTCAATGAGATAAAAGCAGGTGAGGGTCGGTATGGGGCTGAACAGCGCAATTTGATTTGACACGCGCCCCGACAGCGGGAGCAGACCGAGTTGACCGAAGAAGATGAGTTGCAGGATCAGCGCGAGCCAGAAAGTCGGCAGTGACACGCCGGCAATCGAGATCAGGCGGCTGGCGTTGTCGAACCAGCTGCCCCGCGCCGCGCCCGCGATCACACCCGCCGGAATGCCGACGACGAGCGCGAGGATCGTGCTGGCGATCACCATTTCGAGCGTCGCCGGGAGAAAAGCCTTCACGTCCGACAGGATGGCGTGCTTCGTTTTGTACGACGTGCCGAGGTCGCCGCTGAGGACGTCGCGGACGAAACGCACGTATTGAACGTAGAGCGGCCGGTCGAGGCCGAGCCGGTCGCGTGCGGCGGCGATCTGCGCTTCGGTCGGGCGTTGGCCGGCGTAGAGCGCCGCCGGATCGGACGGCACGACGCGGGCGACGAGGAACGTCACCGCCGAGACGCTGACGATGACGAGCAGGGCGAGGGCGATGCGGCGGAGGAGGTAGCGGGTCAAAATCCCAAATCCCAAACTCCAAATCCCAAACCCCT
>JACQED010000347.1 GCA_016200785.1 Chloroflexota bacterium | reverse complement strand
TGGGAGTGGCGATGCCGTAGTGCCTAAGGAGGTGAGCGGTGTGGCGCGTGTCTTCGGCGGCGATGAGGCTCACTTCGCCCAGCACGCGCCGGGCGCGGAAGGAGAGGTCTTCAAGATTGCCGATGGGGGTGGCGACGAGGAAGAGGGTGCCCACGGGAAAAGGCAACGAAGGAAATCAGGGAAATAGGGGAACTGGGCCACGAGTTCCTTTTGTTCCCTCTTTTCCCTTATTTCCCTTTCATCTCACCGTCGAAATCATGCTCTTCCGCGCGATGCCCGACAGCAAGCCCTCGCGGCCGGCGAACGGCTCGCCGACGACGATGCCGCCGCGCTTGATCTCGTAGCGGCGGATGTCTTTGGCGTGCGAACTGCCGCGCATTTTCAGCACGAGCACGGCGCGCTGGATCGCGCTGTCGATCTCAAGATAGCGCAACATGATCATGCAGTCCGCGATGAAGGCCAGTCTGCCTTTTTCCAGCGCGCGGGTCTCGGCCTGCGTTTCCTCGCCCAACAACATCGCCGTCACACCCTCGCGCTTGAGTGCGGAGGCGAGCATGTGGTAATCCTTGCGAAGCTCCTGCCCGTCTTCGGTGAGGCGCGTGAATTGCGTGGCCGAGTCGAGCGCGACGCGGCGGATATTCTTTTCCTGGATCGTGCGGATCAGCGGGCTGTCGGGCGTTTGCAGTCCGGCGAGGAATACTTCGGGAGAGGTGAATTGCATCGTCAAGCCGCCGGTCTTCTCCAGCGCGCGCAGGTCGAAGCCGAGGCTGTCGGCGTCGCGATACAGCGACTGCGGAAACTCTTCAAAAGAGATCATCAATCCCGGCTCGCTCTGCTGAGCCGCGCCGTGGATTAGAAAGTGAAAGGCGAGTGTCGTCTTGCCTGTGCCCGGCGCGCCGCGCACTAGTATCGCCGAGTTGGGCAGGAAGCCGCCGGAGAGCATCGCGTCGAGGCCGGGGATACCGGAGGATAGGCGGTTCATAGTTTCATTCAATGGTTCTGCACGAAGTTTACCAGCAGGACGTTCCTCGCGCAATCGCCGAATGTGTTGACCGCGATCCAGTCGGACACGGGCGTCAATTGGGCGTCGCGCAATTGAATGCGATAGACGCCGCTGGTCTGCTTGGGCGCGTCGGCTAATTTGAATTCGTATCCGCCGGGGCCGTATTGAGGCTTGCTGCCGGTGAGCGAGTCTGCGTTGAGGCCGCCGCCTTCGAGATGAACGGAATAGGCCGTGATCGGGCGGCCATTGAGATCGAACACCTGCCCGCCGATGCCCATCCACTTACAGCCGGAAAGATTGAACGAATTCTGAATCGGGATCGGCGCGTCGCCCTGCACCGTGAAAGGGAAGGGGGAGAGGGTGTAGGTCGGCGTCGGCAGGGGACTGGCGGGAGCGATGACCGCAAGTGTGGCGACCGGCGTCGGCGAAGCGGTTGGCTCGGGTGAAGCGGTTGCAGTCTCAGTCGGCCTAGGCGTGTCGGTGACGGCGGCGAGGGTCAACGTGGCCGTGCCGGAGGCCGGAGTCGTCGCGGGCGGAAGCTGCGCCGCCGGAGCCGGGGTGCGCGGAGGCAGTGGGTTGAACGGCGCAGAAGGGTTGACGAGCACGATCGCATAGAAGGCGACCAACAAACAGGTCAAGCCCAGAAGAACGATCGTGAGAACATTGAATAAGCCCTCTGCGCCCTTTCGCCTCATAGGTGCGATGGTCCTCAGTGATTCTGAACGAAATTCACCTTGATCAGATTCTTGTCACAGTCCGACTTGGTGTCCACCGCAATCGAATCGGATAGCGGACTTCCCGACGAGTTGAGCAATTGAATGTGGTAGACACCCTGCCTTTCTATCGGCTGACTAGTCAGGAAAAACTCATAACCGCCCGCGCCGTACACCGGCTTGCTTCCGGTGAGGGAGTCCTGCGTACCGTCGGGCCAGGTGAGATGCACGATCAGCCCGATGACCGGGCGGCCGCTCAGGTCGAAAGCCTGGCCGGCGATGCCCATCCAGTTACAACCGGCGGTGTTGGCAAAATTGGGCTGATAAGTGGGATTGCCCGGCTGAAGCGTGAAGGGCAATGCCGAGAGCGTATTGGCGGGGGTCAACGTCGGGCCGGAGGCCGTGGCGGTTCGCGTCGCGGTTGCCGTGGCCGCCTGCGTCAGCGAGGCCACCGCCGTCGGCGTGTGGGTGATCAGCGGCGGCGTCGTCGGGTTGGCCACCGTCGGGCTGACGGTCTCAGACGGGGTGGGTGAGGCTATGGAACTCGCTGGTTGCGGCGTCTCGGTATCGGTGGGCGTCGCGGAGGGGGGCAGAGCCGTGGGGAAGACGTCTGCCAGCGACGTCCCGGTCGGGGCCGGTGTCGGCATGATCGTCGGCAGGGGCGCGGGCTTGAGCGGGTTGAGCGGGAAGTTGGGGTTGACGGCGACCAGCAAGTAGCAAACCCCGATCAGACAGGTCATGACGAGCAGTAATACGGTGAGGATGTTGAAGGTGAGAGATGATCCTCTAGCCATGAGTCTGTCTCCTCATTTGACCCATCACTTCGCAAGAATCTCCACTGTCGCCTGCGCCCTCTGCCCGGCTACCCACTGATCGAATGCCTGTTGCCGGAGCGCGGCCAGCGCTGTCGGATCGAGGGGGCGGGCCGGGTCGCGTTCGAGCGTCTGGACGAGGTGAAAGCCGAGGGCGCTGTGGACGACGCCGCTGAGGCCGTTGGGTTGCAAGTTGAAGGCCGCGTCTTCGACTTCGGGCACGGCCAACTCGCCCCGCGCGAACCAGCCAAGTTCGCCGCCGTTGGGCCGCGTGCTCAGGTCTTGCGAAAACTGGCGGGCGAGGCTGCCGAAGTCCGCGCCCTGTTGAACCCGTGCGAGCAAGTCTTGCGCCTCGGCTTCGGTCGTGACGAGAATGTGCCGGGCGTGAACCTGCTCGACCGCCGTCGGCACGTCGATCACTTTGGCCGCCAGCGCCTGCGCGATCAACTCGCCGCGCAATTCGGCGCGGAACTCGTCGGCGGTGTACTCATTGGCGGCGAGCCAGGCGTTGAAGGTGCCTGCGCCGCCAGCCGCCGTGACGACGGCGTCGTGCTTTTTTTGTAACTCGGAATCGGTAAGGGTGACCCCTTCGCGCGCCGCCGCCTGCGCCACGAGTTCACGGTTGATCAGATCGTCGAGCACGCGGCCCCGATAGTCGCCGAGCGCTGCCGGGTCTTTCCCGATCGCCGCCTGGCCGGCCTCGAAGCGGGCAACTTCTTTTTGAAAGGCTTCCAGCGTGATCGGCCGACCGTTCACTCTCGCGGCCAGCGGCGCTTCGGTCGGCGTGGGCAGAACTGTAGCCGAGGGCAGCTGAGTGGCTGTGCTGACGAGAGGGAGCGTCGCCGTCGCCGCGTTCCCGTTACTGCATCCGATCAAAGCCGCCGCCAGCAAGACTAAGCCGATGATTTTTGTCGAGTGAAGCCTACGCAACCTATCTCCTGAAACTCTCGCGCGCCAGGCGCCATTATACCCGCCGGGGGAGATAGCGCAAACAAAGATCGCCCGGCGGAAAGCCAGCCGGGCTAATTCAACGGGTATTTGCTAATGGGTGTAGATTGCGGGGCTATACTGCCACGACGAAGTCCACGCCAAACGGCGTCAATGACAAAGACCCGTGTGCCGAGGAGCCGGATGAGGCCGCGAAGCGAATCACACTACGAGTCACGCAGTTGGGGTGTCGGAAAATCACGAATGACACGAATAGGCGAATATCACGAATAAAAAACATTCGTGTCACTCGTTCATTCGTGACATTCGTGATTAAGAGGCCCTCGACTCTTACGCAGGTGCGTAACTCCTGCACAAGTCCGGCGCGGAGCGTGAAGTGGCGGCGAGGGGGGAGCGATCCCTCCGCTGACCGTA
>JACQED010000346.1 GCA_016200785.1 Chloroflexota bacterium | reverse complement strand
TGAAAATCCTGATCGTAGATGACGAGCCGGACGCCCGGCGATTTCTCAGCCTGATCCTGCGCATCAACCGCTACGATCCGATCGAGGCCCCGAGCGGCCAGGCGGCCCTGGTGCAGGCCGCCGCCGCGCGCCCCGGCCTCATTCTCTTGGACGTGATGATGCCGAGGATGGATGGCTATGAGACCTGCCTCCGGCTCAAGGCCGACCCGGGCACAGCCGACGTGCCGGTGGTGATGGTGTCGGCCAAAAGCCAACCGAGCGAAATCGCCGCCGGCTTGAGAGCAGGGGCCGATGCCTATTTGCTTAAACCGGTAGATGTGGATAGACTGCTCGAACTGGTCGGGCGGCTGGCGCTCGGCCGCTAGACCTTTACCACGAAGGCACGAAGACACGAAGGACACAAAGAAAGCGTCGTGGTAACTACTCAGCCCGGCGCGGGGCATAGCATGTATATGGCAGTTTTCAACGCAAAGGCGCGAAGGGCAGGAGGGCTTTTAACGCCAAGCCGCCAGGCCGCAAATAGCGCAAAGGCTTTAAAGCCTTTGCGTCCCTGGCGTCTTTGCGTCTTTGCGTCTTTGCGTTAATTGTCCGCCCCGTCTGAGTAGTTGCGCTAGGAGTATACTTGGCTTATGGATGAAACCCTGCCTCTGGTGTTGTGTCTGGACGACGATTGGCGAATATTGGAGATTCTTTCCAAGATATTGTCACGCCTGCCGCTCGAGCACGTCGTCACCGGCTCGCCGCTCGAAGCCATCGAACTGGCCCAACGTCTGCGCCCGCGCCTGCTGATCCTCGACCTCATGTTGCCGGAAATGAGCGGCTGGGAGGCGCTGGACAAGATGCGCGACGGAACGCAGCGTGACGACTTGCGCGTGATCGTCCTGACCGCGAAGGACGCGCAGTACGAACGGTTGGTGGCGGCCAATGTCGCCCGGGTGGATTTATTCCTAACCAAGCCTTTCGACGCCGGCGAACTGGCCCACCATATTCTGCGCTTGCTCGACCTGCCTGCGTCCGAGGCCTGGCCGGCCTCTCAGGGCGAGACATGAGCGATTCCTTGCGCGTGCTGATCGTAGACGACAATGACGACCACGTCCGCCTGGCGACCGAATTTCTGCAAGCCGCTGGCGCTTTCACCGTCGAAGCCGCCATCAATCTGCGGGACTTGTGGGATCATCTGGCGGCGGCGGCGTACGACGTCGTGCTGCTCGACTACAGTTTGCCCGACGGCAACGGCCTCGAGGCGCTGGCCGAGATTCCCGCGCGCGGCTACCGGGTGCCGGTGGTCATGGTCACCGGGCGCGGCGACGAGCGGGTGGCGGCCCAGGCGATTCAACGCGGGGCGGTGGATTATCTCGTCAAGATCGGCGGCTACTTGAACATGCTGCCGGCGCTCGTCCACAAGGCCGTTCGCCAACACCAACTCATGCTCTCCGCCCAGCGGTCGCTGGAGCAGATTCGTTATCAGGCGTTGCTGCTGGACAACGTGCGCGACGCGGTGGTGGTCTGGGACCTGGCCGGGCGCATCACGTTCTGGAATCGAGCGGCCGAAATGCTCTCCGGCAAGACGGCCGAGGAACGGCTGGGCCGCTCGGTGTCGGCCTACTGCGCGGCCTTCGACCCGCCGGTGGAAGCCGCCGCCCAGGCCGCCCGCGGCGACGTGGAAAGGCAGGTCTGCGGCAACTCGAAGGAGGCGATCTGGATTAGTTCGCGCGTCACGCCCCTCTACGATGGAGACGGCCGCCGCTTGGGATACATGGACGTCTGCCGTGACATCACGGCGAGAAAAACGCTGGAAGCGCAAATCCGCGCGGCGCAGACGCATCTGGCCCAGGCCGTGCGGCTGACGGCCATCGGCGAACTGGCCTCCGGCGTGGCGCACCAGATCAACAACCCGCTCACTACCATGATCGGTGAAGCCCAGATTCTGCTGAGCCAACTTCCACCGGATCATCCGGCGCGCGAATCCGCCGAAGCCATCGAACGCGCCGGCTGGCGGGCTCAGGCGGTGGTGCAGCGGCTGCTGGAGTTTTCGCAACCCGCGCCCGGCACGCTCGAATCGCTTTCGATCGACGATACGGTGAAGCGCGCGCTGGCGCTCATCGAACGGTATGTCGTCTCGGCCAAGGTCACGGTGGAGACCGAATTGGCCGGCGACCTGCCGCCGGTGCGCGGCAATGCCCGCCAGTTGGAAGACCTGTGGGTGAACCTGCTGTTGTTCGAGCGCAACGCCCTGGCCAACGGCCAACCGCACCGCATCCGCCTGCGTTCGGAACGCGGCCCAGGCGGCGAGGTAATGGTCTGCCTTAGCGCCGGTGGGCTAACCCTCCCGCCCGATCGACTGGCGTCTATCTTTGAACCCGACTTTATCGGGCCGGTGACTGGCCATGGCCAAGGCCTTGCAATGAGCATCTGCCGGGAAGTTGTGCGGCAACATCAAGGGCGGATTTCAGTCGAAAGCGATCCTGCTTCCGGCACCGTCTTCAAAGTGACATTCCCCGCTGAGGCATAATTCAAAATGACTGCGAATCCCGTGGACATCCTGGTGATCGAAGACGACGACATCGTCGCCCGCACCGTCGAGCGCAGTCTGCGCGGCCATGAATTCCGCGTGACCCTGGCGAGCAGCGGCGTGGAGGGCCTGCAAACGGCCCGCCGCCAGCCGCCGGCTCTGGTGGCGCTCGACGTGATCATGCCCGGCATGGACGGTTACGCCGTTTGCCGGGAAATGCGCGCCGATCCTCTGCTGTCCATGGTTCCCATCTTGTTCCTCACTGCCAAGGGCAAAGACGAGGACAAGATCACCGGCTTCCGTGCCGGCGCCGACGACTACCTGACCAAGCCCTTCAACGTGGACGAACTGCTGTTGCGCGTCCGGGCGATTCTGCGCCGCACGCGGGCCGCCGACCCGCCCGACGAATCCGGCTATCGCCTCTCGGTGGGCGAATACGTGCTGGACACGCGCTCGTTCGAACTGCGCACGCCGCGCGGCGTAGTGGTGCTGACCCCGGTGCAATTCGACCTGCTCTACCACCTGATGAGTCACCCGGGGCAAGTCTTCTCCCCGATGCGTTTGCTGCAGGAGGTCTGGGACTATCCTTCCGACACCGGCAGCCCCGACCTGGTGCGCGTGCATATCAAGAATCTGCGCGAGCGAGTGGAGGCCGACCCGCGCTCGCCCACGTTCATCGGCACTGTGCAGGGGCATGGGTACACCGTCGCGGCCCGGCCGGCCGCGAATCGCTAGTACGCGCTGGCGAAAGTCCATCGCTGGTTTCTGAGCGCGGCTTGCGGCCTGCGACTGGCGCAAAACCGGTGAAAGACTTCCGCGTGGCTGTACTAGTGCCGGGAAGGAGCATGAAGGTTATGAGCGACGAGCGAGACACGAGACGTGATGGGGCCTCTGCCGACCAGGCTTTGATCGATCAACTGGGCGATGTCATGTCGGAAACGCTGGACGTCGATTCGGCATTGCCGGCAGCCTTGCAGGCGATTGCGGCGGCGCAGGGGCAAGGAAAAGAACTGGCCGCGCTTCACAAGATCGCCGCCGCCCTCACCTCCACCCTCCAACTGGATGAAATCCTCACCTCGACCGTCGAAGGCATCCGCCACGTGCTCAACGTGGAAGCCGGCTCCCTTCTCTTGCTGGACGAAGAGCGCGGCGAATTGATCTTCAAGAAGACCTTGAGCGGAGAGCCGGATTGGATTTTCCAATACAGCCTGAAAGTGGGGCAGGGCCTGGTGGGCGAATGCGTCCGCACTGGCAAGCCGCTGCTGGTCAATGACGCGCAGACCGACCCGCGCTTCTATCCGGCGCTGGACGGCGTGACCGGCTTCCACACCCGCTCGGTGCTGTGCGCCCCGCTCATCGCCCGCGGCCAGACGCTGGGCGCGCTCGAAGTGATCAACAAGCGCGACGGCTCCTTTGATTTGCACGACCAGGAATTATTGGTGTCCATGACGGCCTGGCGGCCAACCTGGCCTGCGCCCGCCTGGCGGGGGGCGAGCCGCACACCCTGCTGGGCCGCCGCTGTTACGAAGCCGTCCATCACCGCAGCGAAGTCTGCGCTGGCTGCCGCGTGGCGGAAACGCTGTTCGGCGGGCAGAGCACCCAACGCCCCGACCGCCGCTGGGACGGCGACGGCCAGCCGATGGAGTGGGAGATCAGCACTTACCCGATCCGCGACGAAAGCGGCCAGACCTTGCAGGCGATTGTCTTCGCCCAGGACGTGACCGAGAAGCGGCGACTGGAAGCCTCGTTGGCCCAATCCGAAAAACTGGCGGCGGTCGGCCAACTGGCCGCCGGCGTGGCCCACGAGATCAACAACCCGTTGGCGGCGATCATCGCCAACACGCAACTCTTGCAGCGCGAACTGCCCGCCGACGACGAGCGGCAGGAGTCGGTAGACTTGATCGCCCGCGCCGGCGACCGTGCCATGCGCGTGGTGCGCAGTTTGCTCGACTTCGCCCGCCAGGATCACTACGAGTTCGCGCCCACCGACATCAACGCCACCATCCGCAGCGCGGCGACGTTGGTCGCGCATCAACTGATGGCGCACTCAATCACGCTGGCCTGTGACCTGTCGCCCGACCTGCCGTCGATCCAGGCCAGCCACGATCATTTGCAGGGCGTGTGGTTGAATTTCCTGCTCAACGCCCGCGATGGGCTGAATGGGGAGAAGGGCGAGATCCGTGTGACCAGCCGCCGGCAGGCCAATGAAATCCACGTGACCGTCGCCGACACCGGCACGGGCATCGCCCCCGAACGACTGCCGCGCATCTTCGAGCCATTCTACACCACCAAAGAGCCGGGGCGCGGCACCGGCTTGGGCCTCTCGGCCTGTCATCGCATCGTCAAGCAACACGGCGGCCACATCCTCGTGGATAGCCACATCGGGCAAGGCACGGCCTTTACCGTTGTTTTACCTGTCTCTCCTCCCAGTTCCTGACGCCGGCCTCCTTTAGCCCGTTTTTATCCCCCCTTCACAACCGGTTTACTGACACCCCGTCCCGGCCCATGCTACAGTGACGCTGAGGTTGCTCGTAGTGGCGGGCGGCTAAAGCCTCGCTACCAACATTAGCGGGACGGGCGCAATGATTCGCGTAACTCGACTCAACGGGTCGAAGCTGTACGTCAACGCCGACATGATCCGCTTCGTGGAAGCCACGCCGGACACGGTGATTTCGCTGGTGGACGACGTGAAGATCGTCGTGCGCGAGACGCCGGAGGCTATCGTGGACGACGTCGTCGCCTACCGGCAGAGGGTTCACGGCTCGCGGCTCGTCAATCGGGAGGATGCCTGACGATGGATCTGGCAACGATCATCGGGCTGGTGTTGGGGTTCGGCGTGGTGACGGTCGTGATGATCATGGACGGCGGTTCGCCGGCCGAACTGTTCGCCCACCCGTCGGCGATCATTCTAACGGTGGGCGGCGCGATCGCCGCCGCTACTATCTCGTTCCCGCTTAAAACCTTGCTATCACTTCCCAGTCTGTTCATCGGCTCGGTGATGGCGCACAAAGGCGAAGGCCTCGGCGCGATTGAGTCGCTGGTCGTCATGGCCGACAAAGCCCGCCGTGAGGGACTGCTGGCGCTGGAGGAAGACAGCAAAAAGATTCACGATCCATTCCTGCGCCGGGGCGTGATGCTGGTGGTGGACGGCGTGGACTCGGCGCAGGTGCGCTCCATCCTCGAAATCGAGGTGCATCACATGCAGGAGCGCCACGCGCAGGGCGTCGGCTTCCTGAACGCCGTCGGCGGCTTTGCCCCCACCATGGGCATCATCGGCACGGTCATGGGCCTGGTCAGCGTGCTCAAGCAGTTGAGCGACCCCGGCAAATTGGGTGCGTCCATCGCGGCGGCCTTCCTGGCCACGCTGTGGGGCATTATGACCGCCAACCTGATCTGGATCCCGCTGGCCGGAAAATTAAAGGTGAAGAGCGAGGAGGAAGTGGCCTATCGCCATCTTCTGGTCGAAGGCATCCTGGCTTTGCAGGCCGGCGAAAACCCGCGCATCGTGCGGGAGAAGTTGAGCGCCTTCCTGCCGCCCAAAGCCCGCCGGGCCGAGGCCCGCGGCGGCGGCAAACAGGCGGGGGCCAGAGCATGAGCGGCGGCGGTGGGCACGGCGGCGGCGGCGAGCGCTGGCTGATCAGTTACGCCGACTTCATCACCCTGCTCATGGTGCTGTTCGTCGTCCTGTACTCCATGGGCCAGACCGACGTCAAGCGCTACAAGCAGTTGGCCGAGGGTCTGCGGCGGGCCTTCGGCGGCGCCGCCCGAATTGTGGATCCCAGTATCGCCGAGGCCGGGGGCGGCAACGCCGATACCGAGCCGGCCCCGGTCACGCTCGACGGCTTTCCCCAGCGTTCGCCCGACAGCCTGGATGTGGCCGCCGAGCTGACGGCGCTCCTGACCAACTCGGGCCTGTCCAATGCCATCAGCGTGCAGAACAACATCGAGGGATTGCTGTTGTCGTTGAGCGAAAACTTGCTCTTCGCGCCAGGGCGGGCCGATCTCCTTCCCGGTGCCTACCCGGTGCTCGACAAGATCGCCGTCATGGTCAACCAGATTGACAACGAGGTGCGGGTCACGGCCTACACCGACAACACGCCGCCGCTGGACCCGCGTTACCCGACCAACTGGGAACTGTCGGCCGCCCGCAGCGCCGCCATCGTGCGTTATCTCGTCGAGCGGGGCCTGGCGCCGGAGCGGCTGACGGCGGCCGGGCGCGGCGAATATCACCCGCTCTTCCCCAACGACACGGCGGAGCACCGCGCCTTCAATCGGCGGGCCGAGATCGTCGTGGTCTACACCGTCGAGGAGCAGAGGTTTGCTTTGATGCCCAACGCGGTGCTGGAGCAGATTCAATTGCCCCCGGCCGAAGCCGGAGGCCAGCCACAGCCATGAAGAAACTCTTGCCGATCCTGAACGCCGTTGGCCGCGTCCTGACCGGCCTGGCGCTGGCGTCCATCGCCGGCATGAACCTGCTGATGGGCTACATCATGTTCGCGCCCGACGAACTGCCCAAGCCGTTTTACCTGGCCTATCGCGACGGCTCCGCCGCCATCCCATCCACCGCTGAGGCCGTCGCGGTCCCGGGCGCCGAGCAGGCGGGGCCAGGTGCCGCCTCCAGCAGCCCGACGGGGCAACCTGAAATGGTGGTAATGACCCAGCCCGGTCAGGGGATCATGGTGGAAACGGGGACGAAGATCGTCAACCTGGCCGACCCCGGCGGGCGACGCTATCTCAAGGCGACGATCGTGCTCGAGGTGGCGCCGCCGCCCGGGGTGTTGGCCGCCACCGCCGAGGCGGGCCAGCGTGGGGGTGAAGCGGCGGGCCCAAACGCCGCTCTCACGGCCTTCAACGACGAGATCAACCAACGAATGCCGATGATCAACGACATCCTCACCACCCTGCTCTCCAGCAAGACGTTTGAATCGATCTACACAGTGGAGGGCAAGGAGGCGCTTCGCAAAGAGATTCTGACCGAGCTCGACAAGCGCCTGCCCGACCTGCACGTGATCGCCGTGTACTTCACCGAGTTCGTAGTCCAATAGGGGCAAAACTGCCTATGCTGACCCAGACCGAAATTGACGCCCTGCTGGCCGGCGCCGTCGAGGTCGAGGAACAAGATGGCGGGACCGGCGTCAATCTGGCTGAGATGCTCGGCCAGCCGGCGGCCGTTCCCAAAGACAACCAGGCCTCGGGCCGGCAAGTGCGGCCTTACAACTTCTGGTCGCCCGACCGCTTTTCCAAAGAGCAGATGCGGGCGGTGGAACTCGTCCACGAAAACCTGGCCGAGCGGCTGACCACGTCGCTCCCGCCTTACCTGCGCACCGAGTTCCGCCCGCGCGTCGTTCACATCGAGCAGGGCCGGGCCGACGAACTCCTCAAAGACTTGCCGCTCGGCACGCTGTTTCACTTGCTCGTCTTCGATCCCCTGCCGGGCCGCTCGGTGCTGATCGTCGGCCAGGAGATCTCCGGCGTCATTCTGGAGCGTCTGCTGGGAGGGTCGGGCTGGAGCGATCACAAGGGCCGTCCGCTGACCGACATCGGGCAGGCCCTGCTCAAAGGCACGGTCGAATACATGCTCAACGATTTCAAGGCGGCCTGGAGCAAGGTCGTCGCGCTGGAGCCGCGCCTGGAGGACAGCACGGTCAATCAGCACTGGGTGCAGATGATGATGGGCAATGCCCGCATGATGCTGGTCATGTTCGAGATCGCCATCCAGGGCGTCACCGGCACCATGGGCGTCTACATTCCGTTTTCGATGCTCAAGCCGGTGGCCAACGTGCTCAACCCCCACGTCTGGATCGCCGGGCGCGACGAACGCCGGGCCGACGAATCAGCGCGCCAGCGAACACTGGCCGGACTGCACAAAGTTATCGTCCCGCTCCGCGTGATCCTCGGCTCGGCCGAACTCACCATCGATGAGATAACCGGCCTGCGGCCGGGCGACGTGGTGCGGCTGGACGCGCCGATCAAGCAAGACCTGCCGGTGCGCGTGGGTTCCCAGGTGCGCTTCCGCGGCCGGATCGGCACGATCGGCAATCGGCTGGCCGTCCAGATTGCCTCGGTGGCCCTGGCGGGCGCCGGGGGAGACTAACTCTTGAGGTGTTCGAATGAATGAGGCACAAGAGCCTATCGCGCCGCCGGTCGCCGAAACGTTTCAGGCCGGCGCGCCCGCGTCGCAGTTCAACGTGCGCCAGGCCCGCTTCGAGCCGCTGCCGGCCTCCGCGCCGGCGGCCCTGCCCGGCCTGTCCAGTATTGATCTCCTCATGGACGTGCCGCTGCGCATTTCCGTGGAACTGGGCCGCACCCGCATGTCGGTCCGGCAAGTCCTGGAACTGCAAAATGGCTCGGTGGTGGAACTGGATCGCATGGCCGGCGAGCCGGTGGACGTGATGGTGAACGACCGGCTGATGGCGCGCGGCGAGGTCGTGGTCGTGGACGACAAATTCGGCATTCGCATCACCGAGATTGTCACGCCCGGCCAGGGGGAGGCGGAGTGATGCCGGCCGATGCGGGTGCCTGGAACGGCATGGGCCTCGCGCTGGACGTCGTCGTCAAACTCGGACTGGTGCTGGCGCTGATCTACGCCAGCCTGTACTTGCTCCGCCGCTGGCAGGGCGGGGCCTTGGCGTCGGCCCGCCGCCAGTTGGCGGTGCTGGAGACAGCCCGCCTCTCGCCGCGCCAATCGCTGCACCTGGTGCGGGTGTCAACGAATTCGTTGACGCGGGTGTGGCTGATCGGCGCGACGGATCAGGCCGTGACTTTGCTGAGTGAGGTGTCTCACTCCCAGCCCGCCTCTCCCGAAACGAAATTGTCCGTTTCAGAAGAGGCGGGACAGACGCCGGGCCTGCTCGCGGCGAGCGTCCCCGGCGTGGCGGGATCGGCGGCAGCCAGTTTCCTCGATGTGCTTCGCGCTCGCCTCATCGGCAGTGCGCGGTCATCCGAACGGCCATGAAGACTCGGCGATTCTTGTTTCTGTTGATTGCAGTTGGGCTGGCCCTCAGCCTCTCGGCCTGCGCTGGGACGCCGGAATTGGCCGCGCCGGGCGTCACCCTCACGGTGGACTCCGCCGGCCAGCCGCAACAGGTGAGCACCGGCGTGCAACTGCTGGTGCTGGTCACCGTCCTGTCGCTGGCCCCGGCGGTGTTGATCCTGGCGACGTCTTTCACCCGGATCGTGATCGTGCTCTCACTCCTGCGCACCGCCATCGGCACGCCGACGGCCCCGCCCAATCAGGTGATCGTCGGCCTGTCGCTCCTGCTGACGTTCTTCATCATGTCGCCCGTCTTTTCGCAGATCGATCGAGACGCGCTTCAGCCCTATCTCAACCACCAGATCGATCAGCCGGCCGCCTTCAAGCGGGCCGCCGAGCCGGTGCGCCAGTTCATGTTCAAGCAAACGCGCGGCAAGGATTTGGAGTTGTTCCTGGAGATCGGCGGCCAGCCCCGGCCCGATACGCTCGACGACATTCCCACCCGCGTGCTCCTGCCGGCTTTTGTCATCAGCGAACTCAAGACCGCCTTTACGATGGGCTTCGTGATCTACGTGCCGTTCCTGATCATCGAGATGGTGGTGTCGAGCGTCCTGCTCTCGATGGGCATGATGATGCTGCCGCCCTCGCTCGTCTCCCTGCCGTTCAAGATTCTGCTGTTCGTCATGGTGGACGGCTGGTACTTGATTGCGCGGGCGTTGTTGCTGAGTTTTCGATGAGAGGACACTATGACTGAGGCCTACGTCTTGACCCTCGCCCAAAACGCGCTGCTGATCACGCTCCTGCTGGCCGCACCGGTGCTGTTGGCCAGCCTGATCGTCGGCAGTCTGATCAGCCTGTTTCAGGCCGCCACGCAGATCAACGAAGTGACGCTCACGTTCATCCCCAAGATTCTCGGCGTGAGTCTGGTGCTGGCGCTGCTCGGCTCGTGGATGGCCCAGCAGATGCTGGCCTTCACGGCCACGGTCTTTAGCAGTCTGCCGGGCCTGCCCCGGTGAGGCGCTCAGCATCGGCGAATGGCAGATAGCAGATGGCAGATAGCAGACGGCCGCTTCGCGTGGCAGATAGCAGATGGCAGTGACCATCAGCCATCGGCCATCAGCCGTCAGCCACCGGTCATCGCCATTTCCGCGCTCGGCTTCCGCGAAGTGGTTCAGCAGGCCGTGTCCGCGGGCGCGAAGGATTTCGTGGTCAAGCCGTTCGACGTGGGCGCGTTGGCGGGCCGGGTGCAGCGGGCGCTGGATGGGAGGATGAAGGCGGGTGACTAGTCAAATCCTGCTTGGCCCCGTTCCCGCGCTGGATGTGCGACTCGCCATGACCGAGGCGCAGTTGGTCGAGTATGCCCGCGACCTGCGGACGATCTATCAGGCCGAGCGCCGCCGCCGCGAGGAACTGGAAAACGCCTACCGCGCCACCCTGCTCGCCCTCTCGCGCGCGCTCGACCTGCGCGATACCGAGACCGAGGAGCATTCCCAGCGCGTCACGCGCTACTCGCTGGCGATTGGCCGCGAACTCGGGCTGGACGGCGCCGATCTGGCCGCGCTCGAGTTGGGCGCGACCCTGCACGACGTCGGCAAGATCGGCGTCCCGGACGCCATCCTGCGCAAGCCCGGCCCGCTCTCGGACGAAGAGTGGGCCATCATGCGCCGCCATCCACAACTGGGTTACACGATCCTGCGCGGGGTGGATTTCCTCGCCCCCTGCCTGCCGGTCGTCCTGCACCATCACGAGAAATGGAACGGCGCCGGCTACCCGGCCGGCCTCGCGGGCGAGGCCATCCCGCTCGCAGCGCGCATCTTTGCCATCGCCGACGCCTACGACGCCATCACCTCGCCGCGCCCGTACAAGGCCGCGCTCCCAGCGGAGGTCGCCGTCGAGCGCATCTGCAAGGATGCCGGGACTCACTTCGATCCGGCGGTGGTCGAAGCCTTCCTGCGCGTCCCCCCCGCCTTGTCCGCGCCGGACTCCCCTCGGCAGATCGCGCCGAATCTTTAGCCCCGCCGCGATCATTTACGCGGTCTTTAGCCCCGCTTCAGCCTCGCTTTACTGACAGCCCTGCCCGACCGGGTTATGCTGACTATTGAAGTATCTGCGCCGGTAGTGACGGCTTCAGCCGTTCTTCACTACGGGCCTCAGGAATCCCGCGTGACCATCTCTGTTGCTCAAGCCCAGCAGTTCTTTCTCGCCTTCACCCGCGTCATGGCGATGCTCATCCACGTTCCGATGCTCGGCGGTCGCGCCATTCCCAATCAGGTCAAGATCGGGTTGGGGTTTCTGCTCACGGCGATCCTGCTCCCTGGGCAACCCCTGCCACCCGAGGCGGCCCTGGCGCACGGCGCCGTGCCGGCGGCGGTGATGGGCGTCGCCATCGGGCGCGAACTGGTGGTGGGCACGCTGGCCGGGTTCGCCGCCGCGCTCACCTTCGGCGCGCTGCAAATGACCGGCGAACTGATGGGGCTGGGCGGCGGCTTCGGCGCGGGGCGCATTCTCAACCCCACCTTCGACAGCGCCGGCTCGGCCATGGATCAGTTCTTCGTGATGACGGCCATGCTGTTGTTCCTGATCTTCAACGGCCATTACCTGTTCATTATCGCCATGGCGCGCACCTTCACCGCCATCCCGCTCAACAGCCCTCTGCCCGGCCTGACCGCCGAGCGGCTTCTGCGCCTCACCGGCCAACTGATCGCCGCCGGCGCGTTGCTGGCGACGCCGGTGCTGGGCGCGTCGCTGTTGGCCGATCTCACGCTGGGCCTGCTGGCGCGCGTGTCGCCTCAGGTGCAAGTCTTCTTCCTCGGCGCGCCGCTCAAAGTCGCCGCCAGCCTGCTGGCCTTCATGCTGGCCCTCGGCGTGCTGTTCCCGGCCCTGGCCGATCTTCTGCGCGCCATCGGCCCGCGAATGTTGATGCTCCTGGGAGGCTGATCGGGTATGCCCGAACGCACCGAAGCCCCTACGCCACGTCACCTGAGCGAAGCCCGCAGTCGCGGCCAGGTTGCCCACAGCCCGGAGTTGAACGCGGCGCTGGCCCTGCTCGTCGGCTTCTGGCTCTTGCGCGGGCCGGGCGCGCGGCTGGCGAACGCGCTTCAGCAGATCATGGCCGAAACCGTCTCCAATCTGCCGACCGGCGAACTGACGGGCGCGTGGCTGTGGGGCGTGATCGTTCAGGACGCGCTCCGCGTCGGGCCGGACTTCGGCCTGATACTGGCGGGGCTGATGGTGACGGGCGTGGCCGCGACCGTCGCGCAGATCGGCTTGCTGTGGGCCGACAAGCGCCCGGCGGTGGATTGGAACCGCGTCAACCCGCTGGCCGGCCTGCGGCGCATCTTCTCGGCGCATGGGCTGGTCGCGTTTGGCCGGGCCTTGCTGAAGTTGATCGTCGTCGGCTGGGTGGCCTACGGCTTCTTGCGCGGCCACGTCGAGGCCGTGCTGACTTTGAGCCAGACCGATCTGTTCTCGGCGCTGGGCCGCTGGGCCGATCTGGCGTTCGGGCTGGCCCTGCGCGTGGGGGGCGCCTATCTCATCCTGGCCGTGGCCGACTATGCCTATCAACGCTGGCAATGGACGCGCTCGCTGCGGATGAGCCGCGAGGAGGTCAAAGAGGATCTCAAGAGTTCCGAAGGCGATCCGTTCCTGCGCGGGCGCATTCGCCAGCAGCAGCGGCGCATTGCGCGCCAGCGGATGCTCGCCCGCGTGCCCAAAGCCGACGTGGTGATCACCAACCCGACTCACCTGGCCGTCGCGCTGGGCTACGACCGGGCGACGATGCGCGCGCCGCGCGTGTTGGCCAAGGGCGCGGCGCTGGTGGCCCAGCGCATCAAAGACGTCGCCCGCCAGCACGGTGTGCCCATCGTGGAAAAGCCGCCCGTGGCGCAGGCCCTCTACCGCGCGGTGGAGGTTGATCGCGAAATCCCGCCGCCACTCTACGTCGCCATCGCCGAAGTGCTGGCGTTTGTTTACAACCTGAAAGCCAGGGGCAAAGCCCAAATCCCAAATCCCAAAGCCCAAAGCCCAAATCCAAATTACCAATCGCCAATCGCTGATCGCTCGTCATCAATCTCCAATCTGCCATCAGCCATCAGCCATCAACCATCAACCATCCGCCATTAGCCATCTGCCATCTGCCATCTGCCATCGGCCATCTGCAATCCACCATGACCCTCGCTGCCCCTGCCGCCCCCGCCTTCAACTGGCGTTCCCTGCTCCGCTCGAACGATGCGGCGCTGGCCGTCGCGCTGGTGCTGATCGTCGGGCTGATGATCGTCCCCCTGCCGCCGCTAGCGATGGATTTGCTCATCGCCCTCAATCTCGCGCTCTCCATCGGCATCATGCTGCTGGCGATGTACATCAAACAGCCGCTCGACTTCAGCACGTTTCCCTCGGTGCTGCTGCTCGTCACGCTGTTCCGGCTGGGCCTCAACATCGCCGCCAGCCGCCTGATCCTGCTCAACGGCGACGCCGGCAAAGTCATCCTCACCTTCGGCGATTTCGTCGTCGGCGGCAACTACGTGGTCGGCGTGGTCGTCTTCCTGATCCTGATGATCATCCAGTTCGTCGTGATCACCAACGGCGCGGGGCGCGTGGCCGAGGTGGCCGCGCGCTTCACCCTCGACGCCATGCCCGGCAAGCAACTCTCGATTGACGCCGATCTCAACGCCGGCATCACTGACGAGGCCGGGGCGCGCGTCCGCCGCAAGGCGATTCAGGCCGAGGCCGATTTCTACGGCGCGATGGACGGCGCGAGCAAGTTCGTGCGCGGCGACGCCACCGCCGCCGTGATCATCGTGCTGGTCAACGTCGTCGGCGGCTTCGTCATCGGCCTCGTCCAGCGCAACCTCACCCTGCTCGGCGCGCTCCAGACCTACACCCTGCTCACCGTCGGCGCCGGCCTCGTCGTGCAAATCCCGGCCCTGCTCGTCTCCACCGCCACCGGCCTCATCGTCACCCGCTCGACCTCGGAGACCTCACTGGGCACGGACGTCGTCGGGCAACTGTCGAATTTCAAAATGCTCGTCGTCGTCACCGTGATCGTCGGCGTCATGGCTCTCGTGCCCGGCCTGCCGCCCGTGCCCTTCCTGTTGGTGGGCGGGGCGCTGGGCGGCGCGGCCTACGTCGTGTGGCGGGCCGAACGGCGGCTGGCGCTCGCGCATTCGTTGACACCCGCTCCCGCGCCCGAACTCGAAGGCCCGGAAGAAATGATCGGCCTGCTGGCGGTGGACCCGCTCGAACTGGAGATCGGCTACGGCCTGATCCCGCTCGTCGGCGAGGAACGGGCCGAAAACCTCCTGCGGCGCATCACCGCCCTCCGGCGGCAAATGGCGACCGAACTCGGCCTCGTCCTGCCCAAGGTCCGCATCCGCGACAATTTGCGCCTCCAGCCACAAGCCTACCGCGTGAAGATTCGCGGCGAAGAAGTCGCCCGGGGTGAGTTGATGCTCGACCGCTATTTGGCGATCCCCGGCTCGGACGCGGGGAACGCGGGGGACGGCCTCTCCGGCATCGCTACCACCGAGCCGGCCTTCGGCCTGCCGGCGATGTGGATCGCCGAGGCCGAGAAGGGCCGGGCCGAATTGATGGGCTGCACCGTCGTGGACGCGCTCTCGGTGCTGAGCACGCATCTCACCGAGGTCATTCGCAAGCATGCGCCGGCCCTGCTGGGGCGGCAGGAAGTGCAGGAGATGCTCGACCGCGTGAAGCGCGAGACCCCGGCGGTCGTCGAGGGCCTCGTGCCCGATCTGCTGACGCTGGGCGAAGCTCAGGAGGTCCTGCGGAATCTCCTCCGCGAGCGGGTGAGCGTCCGTGACCTGGGCGGCATTCTCGAAGTGCTGGCGACCTCGGCCCGCCTCACGCGCGATCCCGATGTGCTGGGCGAGGCCGTGCGGCAGGCGATGGCCCGCGCCCTCTCGAACCAGTATCGCGCCGACGATAGCCGCCTGCACGTCTTCACTTTCTCGCCGCAATTGGAAGCGACGCTCAAGGCTTCGCTCGGCCCGGCCGATCGCGGCCTCGGCTTTCAGATCGACGCCAAGTTGGCGCAGGAGATTCTGGCGCGAGTCGGCGAGCAGATGGAGCGGCTGGCGCAGGCCGGCCATCAGCCGATCCTGCTCTGCCCGCGCGAACTGCGGCTGGCCTTCCGCCGCCTCGTCGAGCGTTCCCTGCCCAACCTCGTCGTGCTGGCGTTCTCCGAGATCGATTCGGGGACGCAGGTGCAGGCGCACGGGATGGTCGAGCTGCCGGAGGGCCGCCAATGACGCCGCGCACTTTTCGCGCCCCCACGATGACCGCCGCACTCGAAGCAGTGCAGCGCGAACTCGGCCCGGAGGCCCTCGTCATCTCGACCCGGCAAGTGCTGGCCGGCCCGGCCTGGCAAGTGTGGAAACAGCCGATCGTCGAAGTCGTGGCGATGGTGACGGCAAAGGCCGCTCCGCGAGGCGGACAACGGAAGTCGGAGGTGGGCAGTCGGAAGTCGGAAGAGGGAGAGGCGTTCTCTGACCCACCACCTCTGACCTCTGACCTCCTACCTCTGACCTCCTACCTCCCACCTCTCGCCTCCCTCCCCTCCGCGCTGGCCGAGGCCTATCGCCAGTTAGCCGCGCAGGGTGTGGCTGAAGAACTAGTGCGCCGCGTCGTGGCCTCGTGCGCCGAAACCCTCAGCCCCCGCGCGCTGGAAGACTCAGCCCGCGTGCGCGATCATCTCCGGCGCGAACTCGAAGCGGGCCTGCGCCTCGGCGCCGACGGAACGGGCGGCGACCCTCACGCCACCCGTTACCCGCCACCCGTCACCCGCATCATCTGCCTCGTCGGCCCAGGCGGGTGCGGCAAGACGACCACCGCCGCCAAACTCGCCGCGCACCACGCGCGCACCTTCGGCCTCAAGCCGGCCTGGGTGTGCGCCGACACGATCCGCGCCGGGGCCATCTCGCAAGCGCGGGCCTACGCCGAAATCCTGCGCCTCCCGCTCCGCGTGGCCTACACGCCCGACGAACTGGCGCAGGCCGTGGCCGCCGAGGCCGACGCCGATTTGATCCTCGTGGATACACCCGGCTGTAATCCGCGCCGCGAGGCCGACCTGATCGAACTGGGCGCGCTGCTCTCAGCCCTGCCCGAACGCGCGACGTATCTGGTGGCCTCCGCCACGGCCAAAGAGTCCGACCTCAACGACGCGCTGGCCGCCTTCGGCGTGTTCCACCTCACCGGCCTCGTGATCACCAAACTCGACGAGACCGGCGCGTGCGGCAATGTGTTCAACGCCGCCTGCCGCAGCCGCCTGCCGCTGGCCTACTTCGCCACCGGCCCGCGCGCGCTGGACGATCTCCAGCCGGCCCGCGCCGCGCGTCTGGTCGGCGCGCTCTTCGGCGAGGAGTGGACGAGATGAGCGACCTAAGCGAGACTCAGGGCGCGCCGGAGACGGCTGAAGCCGTCACTCCCGACGCCGAGGGACATCCCGGCCGCCCGACGTTGCTGTTGGAGACCGCGCACACGCTCTCGCAGATACTCGTCACGACGGTCGGCGTGGGGGTTGCCCTGATGTCCGTCCTCGCCGGCGCCGACCTGCTGATGGTCATCGCCCGGGCCGGAGGCGCGGTGCTGGCCGTCGGGTGGTTGCTGTGGCTCGCCAACTGGCTTCTGCAGCGGGGCGTCTCGGAGACGGCGCGGCGGCAACTCGAAGAAGCCGCCAGGCAGTCGAAGAGCCCGATGGAGTGGGAGGCGTGAGCGAGGCCGAACTCTGGGCCAAATTCGCGGCCACGCGCGACCCGGGACTGCGCGAAGCGCTCGTGCTGCGCTACGTGCCGCTCGTTCACTTCGTCCTCCGCCGGCTGGGCCTGACGCCCGCCCTCGGGCCGAATTACGAGGACCTGGCGAGTCAGGGCTTGCTGGGATTGATCGAGGCGGCGGATCGCTACGACTTGGGCTACGGCACGCAGTTCAGCACCTACGCCGCCCTGCGCGTGCGCGGGCGCGTTCTCGATCAAATGCGCTCGCAGGATTTTCTCTCGCGCTCGGCCCGCCGCCGCGCCCGCGACCTGCAGCAGGCTGTCACCCTCCTGTGGGGCCAACTGCGCCGCGCGCCCACCGACGACGAACTGGCCGCGCACCTCGGCCTCAATCTGACTCAACTGCGGCAGACTCTCGCCGAGGGCGGCCGCACCATCCTCTCGCTCGATTCGATGGGCGGCGACGACGAGGACGCCTCGCTGCACGAACTGCTGGCCGACGACCATGAGGAGAACACCGACCCGGCGGAAGTGATAGTCGAGGCCGAACTCAAGACGCAGCTGGCAAAAGCCTTGCGCCAGTTGCCGGAGCGCGAGCAGTTGGTGCTCTCGCTCTACTACTACGACGAACTCACCTTGAGAGAAATCGGCGCGGTGCTGGACTTGTCCGAATCGCGCGTTTGCCAGTTGCACGCCCGCGCCGTGCTGAGCCTGCGCGCGATGCTGACCAGTGAGGAGGGACAGGTCCATCAGTCTAATCCCATTGGAACGATCATCTCCGGGGAAACCCTGCCGGACAGGAACACCCGTGCTCGCACGAGTGCGGGCATCGGGACTTTCCCAAAGCCGGCCAACGCAGTTATGGGCAGATTGCTGTGAGCGGATTAGACAGCGTTATCCAAACAGCATTGCCTTTAGCGACATGTCCAAGATCACTCCCACTCTCCTGAACGACACTCTCAACCTCGTCGCCCTCGCGCGGGAGACCGCGCTGGCTCGCGGGCGGCAGGCACAGGCCGACCGCCTCGCGCCGGTGGTGGACGGCTTACGCTCGCTGGCGGCGGCCTCAACCAATTCGTTGACACCCCGGCCTCCTGTGACCGCCAGCGGCGCGCTCGCCGGGGAGGACTTCCGCGCGCTGTTAGCCGCGGCGCAGGCCGCCCCGCTCAACGGCGCTCCGTCGGCCTCGCCGCTCCATTCGTTGACACGGGGCCACGTCGCCGCCGCGATGGCCGCCGGCGGCATGACCGAAATCGAAATCGCCCGGCAGTTGGGCGTGGCCCGCGAAGAGGTGCGAATAATGATCCGCCTCAGCCAGCCGCATTCGTTGACACCCGGCCCGGAGGCAGTAGCATGATCAAAGGACTGTACGCGGCGGCCTCGGCCATGTTGGCCGGCCTCGACCGGCAGAACACCCTCAGCCACAATCTGGCGAACGTTGACACGCCCGGCTTCAAGCAACTGCTCACGCCGCTCGACGATTTCGACAAGACCACCGTCCTGTCGCTCCCCAAGAACCGCGCCGACCTCGCGGGACTGCGTTTGCTCGGCACGCTCGGCCTCGGCGTGGACGCCGCGCCCGAAACGACCGACTTCACGCAGGGCGCGCTCAAGTCCACCGGCCAGCCGCTCGATCTGGCGATTGAAGGCGACGGCTTCTTCCGCGTGCAGACGCCGGCCGGCGAGCGTTACACGCGCGATGGCCGCTTCACCCGCGACGCCGCCGGAGGACTCGTCACCGTGGACGGCTACGCCGTGTTGAGCAGCGCCGGCGCGCCCATCACGCTGCCCCCGGCGGCGCTGGGGGGCACGGTGTCGGTCGCAGCCGACGGCACGCTGGCGGTGGACGCAAACGAAGTGGCTCAGTTGGGATTGGCGTCCTTCGACGACCCGGCAGCGCAATTGACGCGCGACCCCCTGGCGGGCAACGCGTTCGCCGGCACGCCCGGCAATGGCGAAGTGGGCCGGGTTCAGCAGGGCTATCTCGAAACCGCCAACGTCAACCCGGCGCAACTGATGACGCAAATGCTCGCCGTCGGCCGCGCCTACGAAGCCGCGCAACAGCTCGTTCAGATTCAGGACGAACTGTTGGGGCGAGCGATCGCGACGATTAGCAGACTATAAAGAGGCACCCATGCCAACCACCATCCCTCAACTCCTCGACCTCGCCCGCAGCGGGATGCTGGCGCGCCTGGCCGACCTCGACGCTGTGAGCGCGAATCTGGCGAACGCCAACACCACCGGCTACAAGCGCGGCCGCCTGAACTTTCAGGAATTGCTCGACGACCGAAGGGCCGCGCTCGACGGGACGCAGACCCGCGCCACCCAACGCTTGATGGATCAGGGCCAACTGCGGCAGACCGGCCGGCCGTTCGATCTGGCGGTTGACGGCGAGGGCTTCTTCGCCGTGCGCCTGCCCGATGGCCGCACGGCCTACACGCGCGACGGGCAATTCCAGCGCGACGCGAACGGCCAACTGGTTTCCGTCAGCGGCTACCCGCTCGTCTGGGACGGCCACCCCCCGAAAGACGCCGAGGAGTTCCACGTCAACCCGGACGGCACGGTGATGGTCAAGCAGGGTGAAGTATGGTCGCAGGCCGGGCAGGTGCCGCTCACCCGCTTCGCCAATCCCTCCGGCCTCAACGGCTACGGCCAAAACCTGTGGCTGGCCACCGACGTTTCCGGCGCTCCGATTGACGGCGAGGCCGGGGCCGCCGACTTCGGGCAGATCGTCGGGAGCGCGCTGGAAAGCTCCAACGTCAACCTCGCCGACGAAATGACGCACCTGCTCACGCTACAGAGAGCCTACGGCCTGTCCGTCCGCGCCTTTCAGCAGACCGATCAAATGCTCGGCTTGGCTATTCAAATGAGGCGAGGGTAAAGTTTCGCGCTCGTTGGCCGATAACAGATAAGAGGGACTGTCCATCGGAGGCGAACAAAAGATGAAGATTGAAACCGGCGGCTCGGATCGTTTGAATCCCACTCAACCGGAGAACGCGGCTCCGGCGGACCGGGCGCGCCCGGCGGGGACCGGCGCGGCGGCGGGCGCCAGCGCGGGCCGGGCGGATCAGGCCGCGTTGTCCGACGTCGCCCGCTTGCTGGGTCGGGCGCGCGCCGCGCTGACCGAAATTCCCGAAGCGCGCCCGGACCGCGTGAATTTTCTGCGCGCGCAGATTCAGTCCGGCGAGTACCGTGTGCAGCACGAGCAACTCGCCGGGCGATTGTTGCGGAGTGTGATGTATGGATGATGTTGAAAGGGCGCGGGCCTGTCTGGTCACGCTCGAAGGCACGCTCGTCGGCGAGTTCCGGGCCTACCAAACGCTGGTGAAGCTTGCCAAAGAGGAGCGCCGCGTGCTCTCCCTGGCCGACCTCGACGCGCTGCTGAGTATGGTGGCGCGGAAAGAGGCCCTGCTCGGCGAAGTCGGGCGGCTCGAAGCCGCGCGGTGCGTTGCCATCGAGGAATGGGCGCGGCCGGCAAACGGCGCTGGGCGCGCAGTTGCCCAAGAAAATGACAAGCCCCCGACATTGGCCGACATGCTGCCCCGGATCGATGCGCCCACCGCCGGGAGAATGAAACGATTGCGCGAAGGCATTCTGGCGCTGGTGAATCAACTCAACGATCTGACTCACGGCAATCGCGCGCTGGCGGCGCTCGCGCTCGACCGGCTGGAGGCCGTGCGGAACTTCTTGATCAGTCTCAACCAACCGCCCGCTTATTATCACCCGCCCGGCGCGCGCTCGACGGTGCCGGGCCAGGTTGAAGCGGCGGCGCTGGCACTGGCGGTGGAGCGATGGGCTTGAGGTAGCGTTATGCCCACCCTGTTCTCCGGACTCAACCTCGCCCTGCGAGCCCTGCTCAGTCACCAGCAGGCCATTCAGGTCACCGAGCACAACGTGGCGAACGCCGCCACGCCCGGCTACCGGCGGCAGGAGGCCGTGCTGGCCGCCGGCCCGCCCTACGCGCCGCCCACGCTCCAACGCGGCACGCTGGCCGGCCAGATGGGCAGCGGCGTCGTGGTCGAGCGCGTCCGCCGTTTCAGCCTCGAATTCTTCGACGGCCGCTACCGCCGCGAGATCGCCGATACCCAGCGTTGGGAGGTCGAGCGCGACGCCCTGCGGCAAGTGGAATCCACGCTGGGCGAAACGACCGGCGACGGCCTCCTGCCCAAATTGGACGCTTTCTGGGCCGGCTGGCAGGCCCTCAGCGCCGACCCGGCGAGCACCGCCCTGCGCGCCGATCTGCGCGAGCGCGCCCGCTCGCTGGCCGACGCCTTAAACCGCCGGGCCGGCGCGCTCAACGCCCTCCGCGCCGATCAAGACCTGTCCCTCGTTCAACGCGTTGACGAAGCCAACACGCTGGCCTCGCAGGTGGCGCGGCTCAACGCCGAAGTGATGCGGGTGCAGTCGGTCGGCGATCAGCCCAACGATCTGCTGGACGAGCGCGACCGGGCGATGGACCGCCTGGCCGAACTGTCGGGCGCGGTGGCCTACGTCGAGCCGAGCGGCGCGATGCTCGTGTCCATCGAGGGCCACGCGCTGGTCGTCGGGGACACAGCCTTGCAACTCGCCACCAGCCCCAACCCGGCCAACGGCAACCTCGCCCGGATCGCGTGGGCCGACGGGCAGGCCTTCAACGCGGCGCGCGGCGAAATCGCCGGCCTGCTCGACGCCCGCGACCGCGTCATCCCCGATCAACTGGCCGGGCTGAACGCGACGGCCTACAACCTCGCCACGCGCGTCAACGCCCTGCATCAGGCGGGCTTCGGGCCGCCCCCGGCCAACGCCACCGGGCTGGAATTTTTCACGGCCTTCACGACGACCGATTACGCGCTGGAGATTAGCGTCAGCGCGAACATTGACAATCTGGCGAACATCGCCACCGCCGCCGCCGCCGATTCGCCCGGCGACGGGAGCGCGGCGCTGGCGATCGCCAACGTGCAGTCGGAACTGCTGATGAACGGCGGCACGGCGACGCTCAATCAATACTACACCGGCGGGGTCGGCACGCTCGGCTTAGAAGTGAAGACGGCCACCGCCGCCGCCGCCGACCGCCAACTGGTGGCCGACGCCTTGAGCCAACAGCGCGAATCGGTTTCGGGCGTTTCACTTGACGAAGAAGCCACCCACCTGCTTCAATCCCAACGGGCCTACGAAGCCGCCGCGCGCCTGATGACGGCGGTGGACGAGATGGTGGATCGCGTGATCAACGGCATGGGGCGAGTGGGACTGTAGAACAGTAGCCAGTAACCAATAGTCAGTAACCAGTAGTCAGTAGCCAGTAATCAGGTGTCTGGCGACTGACGACTGGAGACTGTGGACTGACCTATGCGTGTCACCAGTCGAATGATGGTGGAAAACGCCATCCAACACATGGAAGACAACCTCGAGCGGCTGGCCGCTCTGCAGGAGAAGACGGCGACGGGCAAGGAGTTTCAAGCCGCCTCCGAAGACCCGGCGCGGGCCGCCCTCAGCCTCAGCCTGCGCTCCACCTTGCAGACCAACACCGCCTACGTTGACACCGCGCGCGTGACCGCCGATTGGCTGGACGCCAACGAACTCGCGTTGAAGCAGATGGTGGACATCGCAGCCCGCTCGCAAACGCTCGCCAAGCAAGGCCTGCCGGACACGCAGGGGGCGGCGGAGCGGCTGGCGATGGGCCGCGAGATGGACAGCCTGCTCCAGCAAGCCGTCGAGGCCGCCAACACCTCCCATCGCGGCTCGTACCTCTTCGCCGGGTTCCGCACCACCACCCGGCCCTACACCTACACCGGCGCCGGGGTGACGAACAACGTGCCGTCCACCGTCGGGCCGATCCAGCCCGGCATCGCGCCGGGCCAGACGATCACCGTCAACGTGGACGGCAACACCGTCTTCACGCCGCTCTTCTCGGCGCTCGTCGCCGCGCGCGACGCGCTCAACGCCAACGACACCGCCGCCTTGCAGACGGCGCTGGGCAGTCTGCAAACCGCGCTCACCGGCGTATCCGACGTCCGCACCACCAACGGCGCGCGCCAGCAGCAGGTGCGCGATACGATTGACCGGATGGAGAAAACG
>JACQED010000345.1 GCA_016200785.1 Chloroflexota bacterium | reverse complement strand
ACTGGATTTGCGCCGCGTGTCTCATCGGGATGTTTTTATTACGGCGGCCACGGCTATCACGCGCCGGGCGCGATCACGACCTGGACTCAGGTGGATGCCTTGCTCCTGGCCTGGCGCTTGCCATCGGGCGTCTCCCTGGCTGCCGGCCGGCTGGTGTAGTCACAACGCAAGGAGGTGATCTTCGGATCTATTCCATCTTTCACACGGCGCGTCAACGCCGTACCCCATCCGTCTCGTTTGACAAACTGCAAGACACATTCAGTTTAGTCAGGAGGAGAGAAAATGACACAGAAGAAATTCGTCGCCGTGCTCGGCGCCATCGCCGTCGTCAGCCTGGTGCTGGCGGCTTGCGCTCCCCCGCCGACGCCGCAGACCATCATCCAGACGCAGGTCGTCACGGTCAAGGAGACTCAGGTCATCACCGAGCAGATCACTGCGACACCCGTTCCCTCATTCACCACGCCGCACCCGATCCTCGGCGATCTGCGCAACCGCCAGGCCATCGAGTACTGCACCAACCGCGACGAGGTGATCAACTCGGTGTATCCGTTCGTAGAGGACAAGTCCATCCTGCACATGGACTCGTTCATCCCCTCAGATCACTGGGCGCACGCCAGCGGTTTGACGCAGTATCCGTTCGACCTCGAGAAGGGCAAGGCTCTCCTCGAGGAAGCAGGTTGGAAAGCTGAAGAAGGTGTGCCCTACCGCCACAACGCGAACGGCGAGGAATTGGTGCTCAAGTTCACCACCACCGCTGCCCAGTTCCGCCAGACGTGGGCCGCCGTGTTCGAGTCCAACATGAGTAAGTGCGGCGTGCGCATCCTTCGCTTCCACACGCCCGGCTCGTGGTGGTTCGGCTCCACCTCTGGCCTGCGCCGCCGCGACTTTGAGCTCGGCGCCTTTGCCTGGGTGGGCCAGGCCGACCCTGGCGGGCGCGACCTCTACGCCTGCAACCAGATCCCCACGCCCGAGAACGGCTGGCAGGGCCAGAACTACATGGGCTGGTGCAACGAGAAGGCCAGCAACGCGATCATCGCGGCCAACAACACGCTCAACCGCGACGAGCGCATCAAGCAGTACGCCATCGTCCAGCAGGAATTCACCAAGGACGTGCCCAGCATCCCAATGTTCAACCGCCTGCAGGCCGAAGTGGCGACGTCGAAGCTGAAGAACTTCAAGTCCGATCCCACCGACTATTACACCCGCAACGCCTCGACGTGGGAAATGGAAGGCAGCGACACCGTCGTCATCGGCCTGACGCAGGAGCCGGCGACGCTGTTCTCACTCGTCGAGAGCGCGGCCGTCGAGCGCGTGGTCGCTTACCTCATTCAGGACCCGCCGGTATTCACCGAGACGTACGACTTCCAAGCCAACCTGTTCAAGTCTCTGCCCACGGTTGACAACGGCGGGGCGACCAACGACACGGTGGAGGTCAAGGAAGGCGATATCGTCTACAACACGGCCGGCGAGCCTGTGCCGCTGAAAGCGGACGTCGAGATCACCGACGCCGACGGCAACACGATGAAGTACAGCGGCGGCACGGTCAAGATGAAACAATTGACAGCCACTTACGAATACGTGGACGGTCTCAAGTGGAGCGACGGCGAGCCGTTCAAACAGGCCGACAACGAACTCGGCTACGCGGTGGACTGCGATCACGATACCGGCGCGGTCACCTACACGCTGTGCGACGCGCTGGCCAAGGACGGCGTGAAGTTCGACGGCATGAAGGTCACGGTCAAATACGTGCCGGGCTTTCAGTACCCGCTCTACTATACCGGCCTGCCGTTCGGCGCCTACCCGTCGCACCAGAAACTGGCCGACGGCCGCAATCTCAAGGACGTGCCGCACAAGGATTGGAGCACCCTGCCCGAGATCGCCGAGTGCCCGTTGGGCACCGGCCCGTACGTGCTCAAGTGCGCCGACTGGGTGAAAGGCCAAAGCATCACGCTGACGACCAACCCGAACTACTTCCGCGGCGAGGCCAAGGTCAAGAAGATCGTCGTGCAGTTCGTCGCCGACACGCAGACCGCCGTGGCGCAACTCCTGCAGGGCCAGGTGGACGTGCTCGGCAGTGAGACGCTGGGCGCGGGCCAGGAAGTCGAAACCGTGCTGAATGCCCAGAAGGAGGGCAAGCCGGTGAACGTCGTGTTCTTCGCCAGCCCAACCTGGGAACACATCGACATGAATCTGTTTGTGAAGTAGGCTGCGCCCGATTTCTGATTGACGATGTCTGATTGCTGATTGAGGGACGTTCCTGTCGGGACGCTCCCCAATCAGCAATCTGCAATCAGCAATATCGAGGTTTCGATGACCGGCTACCTGATACGCAGAGTAATCCAAATGACGTTCGTGCTGTTCTTCTCAGCCGTCGCCTCGTATGCCCTGCTCAACTTCGCGCCGGGCGGCCCGTTGTCGTTCCTCACCGAGATCACGCAAAGCGGCAAGTTCCACATCACCGAAGACGACGTGGCCCGCATACGCTCTTATTTCGAGCTCGATTTGACCCTCCCCGTGCGCTTCACCCGCTGGTTCGTCGGCGTGCCGCGCGGGCCGATCCAGATCGGCGGCAAGCCGGTAGTCATCGACAGCAAAACGAAACTCGGCCAACTGGGCGAGTTTGCCTTTGCCCCGGACGTGTGGGTGGGCCTGCCCGTCATGGTGACCGCCACAGTCAACAATGGGAAACTAACCGCGAGCGAAGTGGCGGTGCTGACGGCGGACCAGGCCGCCGGCATCGGCGGCGACAAGTGCCCCGCCGGCCTGACCGGGGGCGCGGCGCCCGGCAGCGTGGAAGTCTGCGGCGCTGTCTCGCTCATCGGCGATCACTCCGGCGAGCGCATCGCCGTGGTTGGCGGCCAGACCTACTTCGATCAGTTGATCGTCGGCTGTCGCAAACCCATCGAGCGTGAGGTGCAACAGTCCAACGGCACGTCGCGCATCGAAACGGTCGGTTGCAACGACTACGTCACCCTGCGCAGCCTGGAAACACGCCGGACGAGCAACGGCGTGCTGTTCGGCGACTTCGGCCTGTCGTGGCAAATCCTGCGCGACCGGCCGGTCTCGCTCCTCATCATGTCGCGTTTGTGGCGCACCCTGCAACTCATGAGCTCGTCGCTGATCATTTCTCTGCTCCTCGGCGTGCCGCTTGGGGTGTATTCGGCCGTGCGCCAGTACTCGCGTTTCGACTACGCCTTCACCACGCTCTCATTCATCGGCTCGTCCATGCCGACGTTCTTCATGGGGATTTTGATGATTCTGTTTTTCGGCCTCTTTCTGCACAACATCGGCTGGCCCTATCTGCCGGTCGGCAATGCGGTCGGGGTCAAAGACTACGTCATTCCCGTGCTCGGCGCGATCAAAGCCGGATCGCTGAGGGACAATCTGTTGAGGGCGATCATGCCGACGGCGGTGCTGGTGCTCTTCACCGTGGCCGGCTGGAGCCGCTACGTTCGCTCCTCGATGCTCGAGGTCCTGCGGCAGGATTACGTCCGCACGGCGCGGGCCAAGGGCTTGCTGGAGCGATTGGTGATCTTGAAGCACGCCCTGCGTAATGCCCTGATCCCCTTCTCGACGATCTTGATGCTCTCCATTCCGGGCTTGTTCAGCGGCGCGATCATCACCGAGACCGTCTTCAACTGGCCCGGTATGGGCCGCCTGTACTTTGACGCCCTCGGCCGCACTGACTGGCCGGTGGCGATGGCGCTGTTGTTTATCACTGCCGAACTCACCGTCGCCGCGACACTGGTATCGGACCTTCTTTATACCTTCATTGACCCGCGCATCAGGTTTTCATAGTCTTTACTGTCAGCCCTGGGGACCTGCATGACCACAACGACAGCAACGGCCGGCGTTCTCGACATCCGAGCGGCCGAGGCGTTGCCCGAAGAAGAGAGTCAACTGCAAATTCTGGCGCGGCGCTTCAGCCGCCACCGCCTGGCGATGGTTTCGCTTGTGGTCAGCCTGGTCATCATGCTCATCGCCCTTCTGGCTCCCGTGCTCGCCCCCTACAATCCTTACGAAATAGACGTCTCCAATACTTTCGCTCCGCTCATGGCGCATAGCGAAGTGGACAGCCGCATTCATTATTTGGGCACCGACCACCTCGGCCGCGACATTCTCTCGCGCATACTGTTCGCCGCGCGCATTTCGCTCACGGCCGCCTTCCTGTCCACACTCGGCAGCGAGATCATCGGCATGATCGTCGGGGCGATCTCCGGCTACTACCGCGGCTGGATCGATTCGGTCATCATGCGCTTTGTCGAGTTCATGCTCACCCTGCCGCAGTTGCCCCTGTTGTTGATCATATCCGCCATCCTGCTTCAGTCGCCGGAATCGATCCCGATCCCGGGCGCGGTCGTTCAGCTGATGTCGTGGTTCATGCTGATCCCGCCGCGCGAGGCCCAGTTGGTCATCGTCGTGGTGAGCGTGCTGACCGCCTTCGGCTGGCTGAGCACGGCCAGGCTGATGCGCGGCATGGTGCTGTCACTGCGCGAGCAGGATTTCGTCGAAGCCGCGCGGGCGCTGGGCGCGTCGGACCTGCGCCTGATCATGCGACACATGATCCCCAACGCCCTGGCGCCGATCATCGTGGACGCCAGCCTCCTCCTGGCCGGGTTCGTCATCACCGAGTCCGCGCTTTCGTTTCTCGGCTTCGGCATTCAAGACCCCACCCCCACGTGGGGCAACATGCTGAACTTTGCCGAAGCCTACATGTTCGAGCATCCATTTCTGCCGCTCATCCCGGGCACGCCGATCTTTATCTGTTCGCTGGCCTTCAACTTCGTCGGCGACGGCCTGCGGGACGCGCTTGACCCGAGGTTGAAACTGTAAGAATCATTTCCAGCGGATACGAAACGGAAAAGCGGATTCCGCCAGCGCCGAATGCCAGTTGAGGCCCTGCTTTGACAACGCCCCATCCGATTTTCCGCTTAACCATCCGCTGGAAGCGAGCAACAGGGTATAATTGAGGCCGGACAGAAGAGGCATTCCATGGCATTCACCGCGCAACACTACGCCGATCTGAAACGGCTTCTGGCCGAACATCCGGAGTGGCGGCGGGAACTCCGGCAACTCATCCTCCCCGACGGTTTTGATGAGTTGCCGGCAATCGTTCGCCGCCTAGCCGAGGCGCACGAACGCGCTGAGGTACGGCTGACTCGCCTCGAAGAGGCGGTAGAGCGATTGGCCGAGGCCCAGCAGCGCACCGATGAGAAAGTCGCTCAACTGGCCGAGGCCCAGCGGCGCACCGAAGAGCGGCTGGAGCGGCTGGCAGCCGCCGTGCAAGAACTGGTCGCGCAAGTGCGCGACGTCGTGGCGCAGACTGGCCGCCTGACCGACAAAGTCGCCAAACTGGACGGCCGCACACTGGAACTGACCTATCAGAACAAAGCCCACGCCTATTGGGGTTTCCTCGTGCGCCGATTGAAAGTGACGCCGGTCAACGCGCTGGAAGATCAACTCGAGTCGGCCCTCACGCCGGGCGAGTTTCGCGATGTATTCCGATTGGACGTGCTGGCGAGCGGCGTGCCCCGAAACAAACCGGACGCGCCGGAAATCTGGCTGGCGATCGAGGTGTCGTCAGCCGTGAACGTGAACGACGTCGATCGCGCCGCCCGGCGAGCAGGACTGTTGCGCAAGGCCGGATACCGCGCCCTGCCGGTGGCGGCTGGAGAAAGCGCCTCACGCGACGCGCAAAACGCCGCCCGCGACCAAAACGTCGTGCTCACGCAGGACGGACAAGTTGAATTCTGGGACGAAGCCCTGAACGCCTGGGCCGTCTCCTGATAAGGATCATCCCCCCATGGCTGTCAGACAAGCGATCCCCGGCAAAGTTGAAGATCGGGCCCTGCCGCGCCGCCCCCCTGCCGCGCCGTCGCTGGAGAACGGCGACCGCCTGACTCGCGCCGAGTTCGAGCGGCGGTATGAGGCCATGCCGCATATCAAGAAGGCGGAATTGATCGAGGGAGAAGTTCATATGCCGTCACCCGTCCATCACGAAAGTCATGGCCGGCCCCATTCTGACGTCATCACCTGGCTGGGAACCTATCGCGCGGCGACGCCCGGCGTAGACCTGAGCGACAACGCCACCCTGCGGCTGGATCTCGACAACGAACCTCAGCCCGATGCGCTGCTGCGGCTGGATCCGGCAGCCGGCGGACATTCGCGGATCGCCGATGACGATTACGTCGAAGGAGCGCCGGAATTGGTCGTGGAGATCGCGGCCAGCAGCGCCTCGATTGACCTGCACGGCAAACTAAATGCCTATCGCCGCAACGGAGTTCAGGAATACCTCGTCTGGCAGACCTACGACCGACAGGTGGATTGGTTTGAATTGCAGGAAGGGATATACTCGCCGCTGGCGCCTCAGGAGGGCGAGCCGGGAGTCCTGCGCTCCCGCGTCTTCCCCGGCCTGTGGCTCGACGTGTCGGCTTTGTTAGCCGACAACCTGGCCGGTGTGCTGGCCGGACTGAGGCGCGGTTTGGAGAGCGCCGAGCACGCAGCTTTCGTCAAACGCTTGACACCTGGCACTTGACACTTTGGAGGAGGGCGCATTGGCTAACCAAAACGGCAGCCAGCCCATGCTGGAAGTCAAAAACCTGAAAACCTATTTCTACACCGAGGACGGCGTCGTCAAGGCCGTGGACGGCGTGGACTTCGCCGTGAGCCGCGGCGAAGTGCTCGGCATCGTGGGCGAGTCGGGATGCGGCAAGAGCGTCACCTCGCTGTCGATCATGCGCCTGATCAGCGCGCCGGGCCGGATCCTCGAAGGCCAGGTGATGTTCGACGGCGAGAACCTGCTGGAGAAAGAAGAAAGCCAGATGGTTCACGTGCGGGGCAACCGCATCTCGATGATCTTTCAACAGCCCCAGTCATCGCTCAACCCGGTCTTCAAAGTCGGCGACCAGATCGCCGAGGTGCTCGACATCCACCGCCAGCTGGGCAAGAAGGCCGGCTGGGACCGCGCGATCGAACTCCTGAAACTGGTCGGCATCCCGGAGGCCGAGCGCCGCGCCCACGCCTACCCGCACGAACTCTCCGGCGGCATGGCCCAGCGCGTGATGATCGCCATGGCGCTGGCCTGCGTCCCCGAACTCCTGATCGCCGACGAGCCGACCACCGCGCTCGACGTGACCATCCAGGCGCAAATCCTCGACCTGCTCCGCGATCTGCGCACCAAGATGGACGCGGCCATCATCCTGATCACGCACGACCTCGGCGTGATCTCCGAGATGGCCGAGCGCGTCGCCGTCATGTACGCCGGGCGCATCGTCGAGCAGACCGACGTCAAGACGCTGTTCGCCGAGCCGAAGCATCCGTACACCCAGGGGCTGATCGGATCGATCCCCGTTCTTGGAAAAATCGTGGACAAACTGGCCGTCATCCCCGGCACGGTGCCGAACCTGATCGGCCTGCCCGCCGGCTGCCGCTTCGCGCCGCGCTGTATACCGCGCGTCCAAAACAACCTGACGCTGTGCGCCGAATTGGAACCCGAGCTGCTGGCGGTTGCGCCGGGCCACACGGTGCGCTGCTGGCTGTACCACTCCCGTGACGAGGCCGAGCGGGCGAAGAGCGCAGCGGTGTCAAGGCCCTAGGAGAACTCCATCATGGCAAACGTTCAAATGGAATGGAAGTCCGAAGAAAACGGCAGTGGGCGCGACCTGGTCACCGTCGAGCACCTGGTCAAATACTTCCCGGTGCGCGGCGGCGTGCTTCAGCGCGTTCAGGCCTGGGTGCAGGCCGTGGACGACGTGACGTTTTCGATCAAGGCCGGCGAAACGCTGGGCATGGTCGGCGAATCCGGCTGCGGCAAGACGACCGTCGGGCGCACGCTCCTGCGGCTGATCCCGGCCACCGCCGGCAACGTGTACTTTGAAGACCAGGAGGTGTTCGCGGCGAACGATCGCGAACTCAAGATACTGCGCCGCCACATGCAGATCATCTTTCAGGACCCGTACTCCTCGCTCGACCCGCGCATGCCGGTCGGCGAGAGCATCGCCGAGGGCCTGCTCATTCACGGGATGCGCGATCGGCATCAGCGCCACGAGATCGTCATCGAAACGCTGCGCAAGGTCGGCCTCGAAGAGTATCACGCCCGCCGCTATCCGCACGAATTCTCCGGCGGCCAGCGCCAGCGCATCGGCATCGCCCGCGCCCTCGCCCTGCGCCCCAAGTTCATCGTCTGCGACGAGCCGGTGTCCGCGCTCGACGTTTCCATCCAGTCTCAAGTCCTCAACATCCTCAAAGAACTTCAGCGCGAGTTCGACCTGACTTATCTGTTCATCGCCCACAACCTGAGCGTCGTCGAGCACATCTCCGACCGCGTGGCCGTGATGTATCTGGGCAAGATGGTCGAACTGGCCGACCGCGACGAACTGTATCGCAACCCTCTGCACCCGTACACTCAGGCGCTGATGTCGGCCATCCCGATCCCCGACCCGACGATCAAGCGCGAACGGATCATTCTCAAGGGCGACGTGCCCAGCCCACTGCGCCCGCCGAGCGGCTGTCGCTTCCATCCGCGCTGTCCGGTGGCGCTGGCTCACTGCGCCAAGCAGGAGCCGGACTTCAAAGAAGTCAGCCAGGGACACTGGGTCGCCTGCTGGCGAGTAGAATAAAAGCAGACCCCGCCGGTCTCGGAGACGCGCGGGGTCTTTTGTTGTCTGTTGCCTCCTGCAAGCCCCAGTGTTACAATGGCGCGTGAAGGTGCGAGATGACAACCCGAGAACTTCCTGTTGAGACAATGGCGACACAACCCGAACGCCTGCGAATGACCTACGAGGAGTTCCTCGAATGGGCCGGTGAAGATACCCGCGCCGAATGGGTGGCGGGGGAGGTGATTGTATTCATGCCGCCGAAGAACCTTCATCAAACAATGGTCGGCTTTTTGTACGTTCTATTGAGCGCATTTATCCGCCTGAACAAACTCGGCAAGTTGCAAGTCGCCCCGTTCGAAGTCAAGGTCAAGCCTGACGGCAACTCGCGCGAGCCCGATCTCATATTCCTCGCCAACGAACATCTCGACCGCCTCACCTCGGAACGGGTCGCCGGCCCGCCCGACCTCATCATCGAAGTCGTCTCCGACGACAGTGTGCATCGCGATCGCGTGGACAAGTTCGACGAGTTCGAGGCCGGCGGCGTCCCGGAATATTGGGTGGTGGACTACCGTGAGAGCCGACGGCGCGCCGACTTTTACCAGCTCGACCGGCGAGGCCAATATCAGCGAGCCGCCATCGGCGAAGACGGAATCTATCGTTCAGCCGTTTTGCCGGGCTTCTGGCTAAAAGCAGACTGGCTGTTGGCCGATGAATTGGACTGGCTGACCGCGCTCGGCCAGATTCTCGGCCCCGACAAGTTGGCAGAAGCCGTGCGCCAAGCGGCAGAGGGAAGAAAGTAGTTGTCATGCCCGCCCGCCGCATTCTCCTCGTAGACGATCAGCGCGAAGTCACCCGCCTGTTGCGGACCAGTCTCGAACTGCTGAACCGCGACTACGTGATCGTTGACGTGCCCTCCGGCGAAGAGGCCCTGCTGGAAGTTCAGCGCACGCCGTTCGATCTGCTCGTCACCGACGTGCGTCTGCCGGGCATCGACGGCCTGACGCTGATCAACCGTGTGCGCCGGGCCAACGCTGCGGCCAAGATCATCCTGATCACCGGCGAGTCGCCGCAAACGATTGAGGCCGAGGTCAAGCGCATCGCCCCGTTCGCCTACTTCTCCAAGCCCATCAGCACCGACAAATTCCTCGACGCCGCGCAGGACGCGCTCGGCGAGAAAACAGCGCCGGCCAAGATCGACACGCCCGCGAACGGCTCGCCGGCCATCTCCGATCGGCTGGCGTCACTGCGCCGCGATCTCGGCGCGCTGGCCGTCTTTCTCGCCGACCTCGACGGGCGGGTCGTCCTCAGCGCGGGCGATATCGCCCGCCTCGACGTGACGGCCGTGCTCCAGCCGCTGGTGACCACGTTCAGCGCCTCACTCAAAGTCTGCTCTCTGCTCGGCGGACTCGTCCCGACCAACGTTCAATTCTTCGACGGCGACGATTACGATCTGTACACCCTCAACGTCGGCCAGTTTTTCCTGCTCGTGATCGTCTTCGACGGCGATCGCGGCGGGACCGCCATGGGCGCGGTGATGCGCTTTGGCCGCATTTGCGCCGACGATCTCCTCAACGCGCTGGCCGAGATCGGGGTCGAAGAAGCTCTCCGCAAACCCGCGCCTGCCCCGCCCGCGCCAGCGGTCCCTCCCATCCCCGACACTGTGCTCGACGAAGTTCTCAAGAAGACCGCCGCTCAAGACGTCCACGCCTTCTGGGACGCCGCCGCCGAGGAGGCGCTGGCCGAAGAGACAAAAGCCAACGCCCTCTCCTTCGAGCAAGCGCAGAAACTCGGATTGGTGCCGAAAGAGCTGACGAAGTAAGCGCGGCGCATTGTCCCTCACCCTGGCCCTCTCCCAAAGGGAGAGGGGTTCGGTGTGAGAGCTTGTCCGTCATTGTCACCCCGCCCCGGCTATGTTACAATGTCGCCCACACTGCCATTGGGTCGTGGTGCAATGGTAGCACAGCGGACTTTGGATCCGTGAATCCAGGTTCGAGTCCTGGCGACCCAGCCTTTGTTCCTCTTGCCTCGTGTTTCCCCTCAAGCAAAACCCAACTAAACTGAGGATAGCCCAATGACCCTCGCCGCGATCGTACTGGCCGCCGGGCAGGGCACCCGGATGAAATCCAACTTGCCCAAAGTCCTGCACCCACTGGGCGGGCGTCCGCTCGTCCTGTATTCGGTCGAGACCGCGCTGGCCCTGAGCGACTGGCCGCCGGTCGTCGTCGTGGGAGTCGGCGCAGACGAAGTGCGCCAAGCGATCGGCGACCGCGCCGAGTTTGTGACTCAGGCCGAGCAGCTCGGCACCGGCCACGCCGTGCGGCAGGCCGAGGCTACGCTCAAAGGCAAAGCCGATCGCGTGCTCGTCTTCTACGCCGATATGCCGCTGTTGCGCGCCGAGACGCTGCGCGCCGTGGCGGACACGCAATCGCACAACTCCGGCCCGCTCACGGTGCTCACCGCCCTCGGCGACGACGCGCGCGGTTTTGGCCGCGTTCTGCGCGACGAGGCGGGGCACGTCGCCGGCATTGTCGAAGAGGAGCAGGCGACACCGGCGCAACTCGCCCTCCGCGAACTCAACGTCGGCGCGTACTGCTT
>JACQED010000068.1 GCA_016200785.1 Chloroflexota bacterium | reverse complement strand
GAATATTCCAGCAAAAGATTTCTGCAAGCTTATGGCATTCCGACTCCCGCCGAAGTCATCGCGGCTTCATTGGATGAGACCCTCAAAGCCGCCGAGCGCATTGGGTATCCTATCGCGCTCAAGACGGCGGCGGGCGAAACACACAAAAGCGATCGCGGTGGTGTGCGGCTCCACTTGAAAGACGCCGCGAGTCTTTCAGAGGCTTATCGCGATTTGGAGGCGCGCTTCGGCCCGCGTGTGCTGGCTCAGCAGATGGTGTCCGAGGGCGTCGAGATCATTCTCGGCCTCGTCAACGATCCGCAGTTTGGGCCGATGCTTGCGCTTGGGATGGGCGGCATTCTCGTGGAGGTGCTGAAGGATTCCCGGCTGTTGATTCTTCCGACGACGCGGGCCGAGGTGTGCGAGGCGTTGTTCAGTCTGCGCGGCGCGGCCTTGTTGAAAGGCGCGCGAGGCCGCCCGGCGGTTGACGTCGAGGCCGTGGTGAACGCCGCCCTGCGACTCGCGGCGCTCGCCGCCGATCTCGGAGGCCAAATCGCCGCGCTCGACATCAACCCGCTGATCGCTCTGCCGACCGGCGTGGTGGCCGTCGATGCGCTGATCGTTCCGATGTGAGAAGTTTTGCCACGAATTACACGAATTTCACGAAGGCTTCGTGGAATTCGTGGCGAAAAAAACTTTGCGGGCAAAACTGCGTTTGATCGCTCACTCAGCCTGTGGTACAATCTTGCCTAATCCCCCGGCGCCTTCGGGGGAATTTTCACGCCTCTTCCGACTCGCGCGGGCGTGCCGACTGCGGCCAGCCGGCTCCACCGGGAACGACGAGAGGCGTCAGTAGGGGCAGACTCCATGTCTGCCCAAAAAACGCAAAGGAGAAACTTAACCCCATGGCCGTCATTTCGATGAAAGCCCTGCTGGAAACGGGCGTCCACTTCGGCCACCGCACTCGGAAGTGGAATCCCAAAATGAAGCCGTTCATTTTCACCGAACGCAACGGCATTCACATCATTGACCTCCAGCAAACGCTCAACTCGCTCGAAAGCGCTTTCGCCCTCGTCCGCGACGCCGTCGCCAACGGCGGCATGTTGCTGTTCGTCGGCACCAAGCGCCAGGCGCAGGAAGCCATCGGCGCGGAGGCCGAGCGTTGCGGCGCGCCGCACGTCAATCAGCGCTGGTTGGGCGGGATGCTCACCAACTGGCGCACGATGCGTGAGCGCATCATGGAACTGAAAAAACTGGAAGAGCGCCGCGACAAAGGCGAGTTCGAACTGATCACCAAGAAGGAGGGGCTGGTGCTCACGCGTAAGATCGCCAAACTCGAAGAGCGCCTCGGCGGCATCCGCGAAATGGCCCGCCTGCCCGAACTGATCTTCGTGGTGGACGTGCGCCGCGAGCACACCGCTATTCACGAAGCCAACATCCTCAACATCCCCGTCATCGCGATGGTTGACACCAACTGCGATCCGGGCGGCGTGGACTACGTGATCCCGGCCAACGACGACGCCATTCGCGCGATCAAACTGGTGGCCGGCGCGATGGCCGACGCCGTCCTGGAAGGCAAAGCCATGCGCAAGGACGCGGAACCGGCCGAGGGTGCGCCGGAGGCCGAAGCCGCTCGCGAAGCGGGTTACGCCGAGACCGACGAGGAACTGTTAGGCGCGGCCACGCTGGCCAAACTGCGCGGCGGCGAACTGTTCCCCGAAGAAAAAGTGTCCGTCGAGAAACTCGCGGCAGCCGAAGTGTTGGCCGAAACGCCTCTCACGACAGTTGCGGACGACAAAGTGACGGAGGAGATTGAGGAAGTAGCAGACCCCGACGAAGAGGGAGTCGAGGCCGAGGCGTAGTCGATGGAAATCACTGCGGCACTCGTCAAACAACTTCGCGAGGCAACCGGCGCGCCGGTACTCGACTGCAAAAAGGCGTTGGAGGCCAACGGCGGCGACCTCGAAAAGGCCAAGGCCTGGCTCGCCGAGAAGGGCCTGGCTTCGGCGGCCAAGAAGGCTGGCCGCGCCGCCGAAGAGGGGCGCGTCGAGGTCTACATCCATCCGGGCAACCGCGTGGGCGTGATGGTCGAGGTCAACTGCGAGACCGACTTCGTCGCCAAAACCGACGCCTTCCAATCCTTCGCGCACGAAGTCGCCCTGCACATCGCCTTCGCCAACCCGAAATACCTGGATGTGACCGACCTGCCGGCCGACGTGGTCTCAGCTGAGAAGGACAAGCTCCGCGAGCGCGCGCTGGCCGACGGCAAGCCGGAGAAAATCGCAGATAAGATCGTCGAAGGGCAAATCGAAAAATTCCTTCAAGAGGTCTGCCTTCTGCGCCAGCCCTTCATCAAAGACGAGAAGGTGACGATCGGCGACTTGCTCAAACAGACGGTCGCCACCATCGGCGAGAACGTCGTCATTCGCCGGTTCGCTCGTTTTGAATTGGGCGCGGGCGCCGGCGAATAAGAGGCGGCGAAAACAGAGACCGGAGATGGACGGGTAACGAGTTAAAACGTTACCCGTTTTTCTTACCGGTCGAAGGCGCGTTGACGAAATTCCAATTCCCCATTACCCTATGGACATGCCACAGCCAAAATACAAACGGATATTGCTCAAGCTCGGCGGCGAGGCGCTGGCCGGCGAGGGCGGCTTCGGCATCAGCCCGGAGCGCGCCGAAGTCGTCAGTTCAGTCGTCCAAGCCGTTAAAGACATCGGCGTAGAGATCGCGCTGGTGATCGGCGCGGGCAACCTGTGGCGCGGGCGCGAGGGTATCCGGCACGGCATGGAACGCGCCACCGCCGATTACATGGGCATGATCGCGACGGTGATGAATGCGCTGACTCTGCAGGACGCGCTGGAGCGCAATCACATCACCACGCGCGTGCAGTCGGCGGTCGAGATGCGCGCCGTGGCCGAGCCTTACATCCGCCGCCGGGCCATGCGTCACCTCGAAAAGGGCCGGGTGGTGATCTTCGCCGGCGGCACCGGCAATCCCTACTTCAGCACCGACACCGCCGCCGCCCTGCGCGCGATGGAGATCGACGCCGACGTGTTGATCAAGGCGACCAAAGTGGACGGCGTTTACGACGCCGACCCCAAACTCAATCCGACCGCCCACAAGTTCGACCGGCTGGCTTACATCGATGCGATCAACCGCCGCCTCGGCGTGCTGGACAGCACCGCCATCTCGCTGTGCATGGACAACAACCTGCCGATCATCGTGCTCGACCTCTGGCAGGCGGGCAGTCTCCAGAAGGCCGTGTTCGGTGAGCCGGTGGGGACGACGATTAGCAGATAGCGTATGGCAGATAGCAGATAGCGAATTGCAGATGGCAGTTGGTCGGCGAGCCTGGGAAGCCTCGGTGGCAAGCATTCTGGGCATTTCACGATTTCGCCAAATTGCGCTATGCTATACGCCGCACGCCATCAGCCATCCGCCATAAGCCATAAGCCAACGGAGCCACCATGGTCAAAGACGTTTTGCAAGACGCCGAGCATCGCATGGCCGGCGCGCTCAAAGCGCTTGAGGAAGAACTCGCCACCATTCGCACGGGGCGGGCCTCGCCCGCGCTGGTCGAGAAACTGCCGGTGCCCTACTACGGCACGCCGACGCCGCTGGTGCAGTTGGCGACCATCGCCGTGCCCGAGCCGCGCCTGATCACGATCAAGCCGTTCGATCCGGCCTCGCTCAAGGACATCGAGCGCGCCATCCTGGCCTCCGAGCTCGGCTTGACGCCGGGCAACGACGGCAAGATCATCCGCCTGCCCATTCCCGCGCTGACCGAAGAGCGCCGCAAGGAACTGACCAAAGTCGTCCATCACCGCATGGAGGACGCCCGCGTCGCCGTGCGCAACGTCCGCCGCGACTCGATCGAAGACCTGCGCGAGTTCGAGAAGGAGAAGATGATCTCCGAAGACGATCTCAAGCGCGGGCAGGACGATCTGCAAAAACTCACCGACAAGTTCGTCAACAAGATCGACGAGGCCGGCAAGAGGAAAGAGAAAGAGATCGCGGAAGTGTAATGCCCTCCAATAACAACGCTTCCCTGCCCGAAACAATTCCGGCTCACGTCGCCATCATCATGGACGGCAACGGGCGCTGGGCGCGCAAGCGCGGACTGCCGCGATTGGCCGGCCACCGCGCCGGCACTGAGAATCTGCGCCGCGTGATCGAAGCCTGCGTCGAATTCGGCGTTCAGATCCTCACCATCTACGCTTTCTCCACCGAGAACTGGGGTCGGCCGGAGGACGAGGTGCAGGGTCTCATGTCGATCCTCGAAGACGTGATTGACCGCGAACTGAAGGAGCTCCACAAGAACGGCGTGCAACTGCGGCACATCGGCCGGCTGGAAGAGATCAACCCTACGCTTCAGCGAAAAGTCCGCGAGGCGATCGCGATGACCGCGCGCAACACGCGCCTCACGCTGAACGTCGCCTTCAACTACGGCGGGCGGGACGAGATCGTGCAGGCGGTGCGGCGGATCATCGCCGACGGCGTGAAGCCCGATCGGGTGGACGAGGCCCTCATCGGCCAATACCTCTACACCGGCGGCCAACCCGACCCCGACCTGATCATTCGCACCTCAGGCGAGCTGCGCGTGTCGAACTTTCTAATCTGGCAGGGAGCCTACGCCGAGTATTACGTGACGCCGACCTTCTGGCCTGACTTCGACAAAGAGGAATTGCGGCAGGCCTTGTGGCATTTCGCGAGGCGCGAGCGGCGGTTCGGTTTGGTCAGCGCGCCCTCGTAATGCTTCGCCCGCGCCTGCTCGTCGCCATCGTACTCGTCCCGCTCGCGGTTGGCGCCATCTACCTGGGTGGGGCGTGGTATCTTGCCGGCGTCTTGATCGTCCTCACCGGCGCGGGGCGCGAATACGTGAATCTGATGCGGGCCGGAGGCCGCCAGCCGGCCCTGCCGCTCGTCCTGCTCGGCATCTGGTTTCTCAGCCTCGCGCCG
>JACQED010000344.1 GCA_016200785.1 Chloroflexota bacterium | reverse complement strand
TCAAACACCTGACAGGTCTTGCCGAACTTACGACCAGGCCAGTTGTAAACAGACCTGTCAGGTGTGTGACCAGATTCTATTCCCAATGTTCTGCGCCCTCAGTAAACTGCACATGAAGGCGCGCTAAACGGCGCGTGAAATTGATCAAGGCCATTCGCGGCCGGCGGGGAAGAGAATTCTCTTCCGAGTCAGTTATCGGCGGCATGGCGCGGCGTCTTGAACCCGGGCCGTAAACAAGAAGTGAAAATAGGAGGCTACCCCCCCGCCGCCGGCCGCGCCGGCACCGGCAGGGCCGCGGCACTCAGGCCGCGATTGGCGCCTTCGCGCAGCGCCAGATGAATCGCCACCGAGCCGCATTCGCTGCCCAGCGGCACGACCAGCCGGGCGAAGTCGAGCGTCGAGATCGTAGCGCCTTTGCCGGTCAACAGGGTGGGCGGAGAAATGTTGGCTTCGTAGCCGGCCTCCGCGAGTTTGACGCTGGCCCGCCCGGTGATCACGTTGCCCAACTCGGCCACCCCGCTCTGCGCCAGTCCGTTGAAGGTCTTGAGCTGCTCGCCGAGAATGCGCGAGGCCAGCGCCACCGCCGTTTCCTCGCTCATGCTGTAGAACACCGTGCCCTCCACGCGCCCCACCAGGCTGATGATCACCGTCACGTCGTCGGTGACGTAAGCGCCTTTGTCCAGCCCCAACTCGCCGCGCATCATGCCGACGCCGGTCTCGGCTTGCAGCACCTCGTAAGCGGCTTCCACAAACGGGTTCAGAAACTTCACATTCATCGGGTCGCTCCTAACTGACGCCAATTTTCTTTGCCACGAATTACACGAATTTTCACGAAGAAATTTAAATCAATTCGTGTCAATTAGTGTAATTCGTGGCTGAATCCTTATTCCCGATAAGGTCTATTGGCTGTTCGCCACCGGCGCGGCGGCCACCAACGGCACAAAGTTCGCGTTGTTCTCGTCGGCGCGGCTTTCGCGCAGGGCGAGGTGGACGACGATTTCGCCCAACTCGCAGGCCAGCGGCACCATGATGCGCGCAAAGTCCAGCGTGGAGACTTGCACGCCCCGGCCCTGAATCAGCGTGGGCGGCGAAATGTTGGAAACGTAGCCGGCCTCCGAGAGTTTGACGCTGGCCCGGCCGGTGATCACGTTGCCCAACTCGGCCACCCCGCTCTGCGCCAAATTGTCGAACTCGGCGAATTCCTGCGCCATCATGCGCGAGACAAACGCCAGCCCGGTGGGGATGGACAGGCCGTACAGCACCACGCCCTGCACCTGCCCCACCAGGCTGATCAGCACCGTCACGTCGTCGGTCGTCATGGCCGACTTGTGAAGCGACAGGGCACCGCGCGTCACACTCACGTTGGCTTCGGCCTGCAGGACGTCGTTGGCGGCCTCGACGAAGGGATTGAGGAATCTTACGTTCATGCGCGCCTCTCTACTTTGATCGAATAAAGGCCTCGGCTTCGGCGACGAGCGGGCCGACGCGGTCGAGCAGGCCGCCGAAACTCGCCTCGCTCCAGCCCAGCCGTTCGCTCGCCGCCGGGTCGAGCGCGTATTGCAGGCCGTCGCGCCCGATGCCGATGCCCAGCGCCATCACCGCCGCATCCGCGACGTGCACCGCCGCCGCCAGAATCGCGCCCTCGCCGGCCTGCGCCGGGCGATGATGATAGGCAATCGCCTCGACGAGCGGCCGCGGCAGGTTCCAGCGGCGGGCCATCTCCGCGCCCAGGCTGGCGTGGTCAATGCCGAAGTGCGCCGCCTCGAGATCGGAGAAGGGCCGGCCCTGCCACTCCGGGCTGTTGGTGTCCACGTTGCGCAGCAGAACTTCAAAGGCCAGTTTGCCGATGTCGCACAGCAGCCCGGCATGGTAGGCTTCTTCGGCGGTCTGCCGCCCGAACCTGGTTGCGACGAGTCGCGCGGCGGCAGCCACGCCCACCGCGTGCTTCCACAATTCGCCCCGGTCGAGGCCGTAGCCGGGCGCGGGGCGCTCCATGACAGCGGCGACCGAGGCGGTCAGTACCAGACTCTGAATCGTGCTCTGGCCCAGATAGACGACGGCCTGCCGCACGGTGGAAACCGGATGCACCAGTCCGTAGTAGGCCGAGTTGGCCCAGCGCAGCACCAGGCCGGCCATCGCCTGATCCAGCGACAGCACGTCGGCCAATTCGGCCATGCTGGAATCGGGATTGCGGATCAGCGCCAGGGCCTTGTGCGCCACTTGAGGCAGGGGCGGCAATTCGCCCACCCGCCGGATGAGATCGTTGACGTTGGGCCGGGCCGGGGCGGCCTCAGGCCTTCCGGTAGAAAGAGATGCCATAACTGCGAAAACCGTTCTCGAGCGCACGGGGGATGATTTCGGTGCCGCCGACAAACAGCACCCCGCCCGGCTTGAGGGCGGCATGGAATTTTCGGTAGAGCGCAGCCTTGGCCGCTTCGGTGAAGTAGATCACCACGTTGCGGCAGACGATCAGATCGAAGCCGTCTTCAGACTCGCCGGCGACCAGGTTGTGCTCGCGGAACTCAATGCGGCGGGGCAGCGCCTCGCCGACGAAAAACGGCGGGCCGCCGGGTTGGAAGTATTGCGCTCGCTGCGCGGCGCTCACGTTCTCCACGTCGTCGGCGGTGAACGGGCCGCGCGCCCGCGCCCGGGCCAGCGCGCCGCGATCCAGATCGGTCGCCAGCAGAGTGTGCCGGCGGCCGGGCGTCAATTCGTCGAGCAGGATGGCCAGGCTGTAAGGCTCCGGCCCGATCGAGCAACCCGCGCTCCAGACGCGCAGACGCGGCGCGGCTTTGAGCAAGCCGGGCAGCACTCGCTCCCGCAAGTCGCGCCAGCGTTCCGGGTCGCGGAAGAAAGCCGAGACGTTGATGGTGAGATAATCGCGGAAGCGGGCGCGCTCCTCGGCGTCGGCCCGCACGCGCTTGAGATACTCCGTCCACGAGACCGCGCCGGATCGCACCAGCCACGAATCCAGCCGCCGCCGCATCTGGACATCCTTGTAGTGGTCAAGGTTGATGTCCAACAGCGACTTGGCCGAACGCTTGATCAGACTGTACGTTTCCGGTTCCATACTCGTCACCCGTCACTCGTCACTCGTCACTCTTTCACCATCCGCTCAATCGCCGCCGGGATTTCCGCCAGGGGAGCGATCACGTCGGCGACGCCGGCCTCGGCCACGCTGCGCGGCATGCCCCACACCACGCAGGTGGATTCGTCTTCGGCGATCACGCGGCCGCCGGCGCGATGGATCAGCCCGGCCCCGTCCGTGCCGTCGCGGCCCATGCCGGTGAGGATCACGCCGACACTGCGCGCCCCCAGCCGCTGCGCGACGGAAGTCAGGGTGACATCCACCGCCGGGCGCACGCCGTGGACGGTGGGGGCTTGATTGAGCGCGACGCGGCTATCGGCGTCCACCGTCATGTGAAAGCCGCCGGGCGCCAGCAGAGCGCGGCCCACTTCCAGCGCATCACCCGGCCCGGCCTCTTTGACCGCCAGAGGCGAGACAGCATTCAGGCGCTCGGCCAGCGATCGGGTGAAGCCGACCGGCATGTGCTGGACGATCAGCACCGCCGCCGCGAGGTTCTTCGGCAATTGAGGCACGACGGTGTACAGCGCGCGCGGCCCGCCGGTCGAGGCGCCGATGACGACGACCTTATCCCCGGAGCGCAGCGCGCGGGTGGTGAAGGAGTGACGGGTGACGGGTGACGAGTGACAGGTGACGACACGCGACACGCGACACGCGACACGCGACACGCGCGCCTGAGCGGCGGCGCGGACTTTGCCGACGACTTCTTCCATGATGACCGCCACGTTGGCCTTGGCGGAGGGCTTCGCCACGAAGTCCACCGCGCCCCAGGTGAGGGCCTGCACCGTCTCGCTCGCCCCTTCGGTGGTCAGACTGCTGAGCATGACGACCGGGAGCGGACAGGAGGTCATAATCTCGCGCAGGGCCGTCAGCCCGTCCATGTGCGGCATCTCCACGTCGAGCGTGACCACGTCCGGCTGGAGTTTCAGGATCAGTTCCAGCGCTTCGGCGCCATCGCGGGCGGTGCCGGCGACGGCCAGGCCGGGCGCTTCGCTCAGGTACTTGCTGAGGGTGAAACGCATGTAGGCCGAGTCGTCAACCACGAGAACGCGGATGGGTGTCGCGTGTCGGGTGTCGCGTGTCGTGTCGCGTGAGGTGTTTGACATCTCTCGTCACTCGTCACTCGTCACTCGCCTCACGCCAGGGCTTTGCTGATGGCGGCCAGCACGCGCTCCGCCTCGAACGGTTTGACGACGAAATCCTTCGCGCCGGACTTGACGGCCTCGAGTACCACCGACTCCTGGCCGAGGGCGGTGAGCATCACCACGCGCGCGTTCGGGTCGGCGGCCCGGATTTCTTTGAGCGCCGCCAGCCCGTCCATTTCGGGCATGGTGATGTCCATGAGCACCGCGTCGGGCCTGGCGGTTTTGTAGGCGCTCACGGCATTCACGCCGTTGTCGGCCTCGAGCACTTCGTGGCCGCTTCC
>JACQED010000343.1 GCA_016200785.1 Chloroflexota bacterium | reverse complement strand
TGGGCCGCGCCGTCGAGCACGATCTGGCGAAACTGCTGACGGCCATCTCAGATCAATCTGCTCGATCAGCGGACTCGGCCCTCCGCCTCAAGCCCCAGCCCGATCTGCTCGGCCTGGCCCAATTGAGCGGCGAGTTGAAGGGCGCAGTCCCGCAGGCGCGAACGTTGATCGGCGAGATCGATCGTTTCCTCGACGCCGCCCGCCTCGCGCAATTCGCCAACGCCGCGCCGGACGGCGTTCCAGCGCGCCGCGAAAGCGATGACGCGACGACCATCAACCTCAGCCTGCCGCTGGGCCGGCCGGATCGGGCACCCGCCGCCGCACACCTGCGCGTGGCCTATCGCCCGGACGGCGAGGCCGATCCGCGCGAGCCGGGCCGGGAGCGCCTCGCCACACTGGTCTTGCGCGTCGAACTCGAACGCGGCCAATCGCTGGAGGTAGAATTGTCGGTGGTCGAGCGGCAGGTGGGCGCGCGGGTGACGGCCTCGCACGGCGACCTGCGCGACCGGGCCGAGGCCGAGCTGCCGGGGCTGGCGAGCGGCCTGCGAAATCTCGGCTTCACGTTGAAGACGGCCCGGTTCGAGGTGGGCCAGGCTGGGGGAGAAAAGGCGAAGGATGACCGAAGATCTAAGACGGAACTTGCCGCCTAGGCCGCGCGCCGTCGCGCTGGGCTACGACCTGGCGAAAGATGACGCCCCGCGCGTGCTGGCCTCCGGCGGGGGGTTGATCGCTGACAAGATCATCGCGCTGGCCCGCGACAACGGAATCCCCATTCATGAAGACCCGGCGCTGGCGGCGGCGCTGGCGACGGTTGACCTCGACGCGGCCATCCCGCCCGAACTTTATGCCGTGGTGGCGGAAGTCCTCGCGTATGTATACCGAGTTTCGGGGAGGACACGGCGATCGTGATGAACTACCAGCCCCAACTTTGGAGTGTTCTGGAGGCTTTGCCCGATGCCGTCGTGGTCATCGATCACGATGGCCGCATCATCCTGGCCAGCGCTCAAACCGAAACGATGTTTGGCTACCGGCGCGAGGAACTGATCGGCCAGCCGGTTGAATGCTTGCTCCCCGAACGATACCGGAGAAGCCACGTCGAGCGCCGCGCCGAATTCGCGGCCGAACCCCATACGCGGCCGATAGGCACAGGGATGGAACTGTACGGCCAACGCAAGGATGGGAGCGAATTCCCCGTGGACATCAGCCTGGGGCCGTTGAACACCGAGAAAGGCTTGCTGGTCACCGGCGTCATTCGCGACATTACGGCGCGGGTGCGGGTTGAAGAACAATTACGACTGCGAGGCGCCGCGCTCGTTTCAGCGGCCAACGCGATTGTGATGACCGACCGCGAGGGATGCATCCTGTGGGTCAACCCGGCCTTCAGCCGTCTCACCGGTTACACTGCGGAGGAGGCAGTGGGTCAGACGCCGCGTATCCTCAAGTCAGGCACGCACGATCAACCGTTCTATCAGAACCTGTGGGAGACGGTCCTCGCCGGGGAGATATGGCGCGGCGAGACCGTCAACCGGCGCAAAGACGGCAGTCTCTATACCGAAGAGCAGATCATCACCCCGGTTCGTGACACACGCGGGGAGATCGCCCATTTCATCGCCATCAAGCAAGACATCACCGAGCGCAAGCGAGCCCAACAGGCTCTCAGCCAGCAACTGGAGGAGTTGACCGTGCTGCATGCCGTCGCCGTCATCGGGGCCGAAGCAACCGATGAAGACACACTGATCGAGCGCGCGACCGAGGTCATCGGCAAGACGCTTTACCCGGACGACTTCGGCGTGCTTCTGCTCGCAGAGCGCGAGACGGGCGGCGTACTGCGCCCCCACCCATCCTACCGCGGCCTGCCCGAATCCGACCGGGGGCTTGCCATCCCGTTGGGGAACGGCATCGTCGGCGGCGTGGCGGCGAGCGGGCAGCCGCGGCGCATCTCCGACACTCTGGAAGAACCGGCTTATCTGGATGCGGTTCCCAACATGCGCTCCGAGTTGTGCGTGCCGCTCGTTGTGGGAGTGAAAGAGCCGGCAGCCGCACGGAACGGACAAGCGGCCTCGGCTCTGCCCCACGAGCGCGTCATCGGCGTGATCAACGCCGAGCGCGCGCAGCTGCGCGCCTTCAGCGAAGACGACGAACGCCTGATGGTGACGTTGGCCGGGCAGTTGGCGACCGCCATCGAAAAGGTGCGGCTGTTCGCCGAGACCCAGCGCTTGGCGACCACCGACGCTTTGACCGGCCTGTACAACCGCCGCCATTTCTTCGAACTCGCCGGGCACGAGTACGAGCGCACGCGGCGCTATGGAGGGCCGTTCTCGGCGATCATGCTCGACATTGACCACTTCAAGCGGATCAACGACACCTACGGCCATGCCGCCGGCGATCAGGTGTTGCGGGCCGTGGCGGCGCTGTGCCGGGAAAGTCTGCGGGAGGTGGATGTCGTAGGCCGATACGGAGGCGAGGAGTTCGCGCTGATATTGCCCGAAAGCGACGTCGTCAACGCTCAAATCGCCGCCGAAAGGCTATGCCAGCAGGTAGCGCAACAGGCCTTCGCCACCGATCGAGGGCCGCTGTCCGTCACCGTCAGCCTGGGCGTTGCCAGCCTCGACGACTCGTGCGTTAGCCTGGACGGCCTGCTCGAACGCGCCGACCGGGCCCTCTACGCCGCCAAGCAGGCCGGGCGAAATCAAGTATGCGTTGCCGGGGAATGATTACGAGGAGGTGCGGCGCAGCAGCCCGCTGCCGGCCGCCGGCAGCGACCCGGTGTAGCGCGACTTGAAGTGTTGATCGGCCTCGGCGATGTAGGGCCGCATTTCATAAACGATGCGGCCCAAATCCGTTTCGGGCAGGTGGAGAATGTCCAATACCTGCTCGTTGAACGGCGGGACGCCGAGCGGGGTGAGGCCGACGCCCGATTGCAGCACGATCACGTCCGCCAGGTGAACGAGCGCTGCAAGGCGCGGCTCGTGCCGGGCCAACGTGGGCGCGTGGTGATGGCGGATGGCATCGCCGAGCGCGGCCGGATAGTGCCAGCGCTCGGCAATCAGCCCGCCGACGGTAGCATGGTCAACACCAAGATAGCGTTCTTCAATCGCCACCGGGCTGCGGGCGAACTGCGTGACTTCGGCGACGAATTGTTCATAGTGGGGACGCACGTGCCGGTCGAGCACCAGTTTGCCAATGTCATGCAACAGTCCGGCGGCGTAGGCCTCTTCGGGATCGCGGTAGTGGATGATTGCGGCCAGCCGCCGCGCCACGCCGGCCACCGCCGCCGAATGGCGGTACAGTTCGCCGTCGTTGAATTGATAGCCGGCCAGCCGCGCTCTGAGCGGCCCGATCGCCGCCACGCCGAACAGCAGGCTCTTGAGCTGCCGCGTGCCGATGCGCACGATCCCCTCGGCAATCGTCGCGCAGGCCGTCAGGCCGCCGCAGGCGGCCGAGTTCGCGTAGCGCAGGATTTGCGCCGCGACCACTTGATCGGCGGCCAGCACCTCACCCAGGCGCGGGATGCCCACGTTCGGGTCTTCGAGCATCTGCAGGGCCTGCCGCACCAGCGCGGGCATGGCGCGCAGCCGCTCGACGTCTTGGTAGATGGCCGTGATGACCAGCGTGGCCGCGGGTGAGGTGGTCATATCAGGCCCGCGCGTACAACCTGCCGGGGATCGGATCAACCCGGTGGAAGTTGCGAATCTTTTCGAGCGTGGGGCGATCCACCACTTTGCCGCTGGTCGCCAGCAGGAGGCCGCGGCCGGTGTAGAGATCGCGGGTGAGCACCATGCCCTCGATCAATTCGGCCGGCAAGATGCGCAGTTCCGAGCCCGCGGGGGCCGCCGCCCGCCGCTGATCGAGGTAGCGCAAGAACTCGCGCCCGACTCGCGGATCGAAGCGGCGGCCTTCGCCTTGTTGCAGCACGTTCCGGTCGCCGTATTCCTCGTAGGCCTCCACGACCGCGATGATGCGCGAGCCGATCGGGATCGCCTCGCCGCGCAGCCCGTCCGGGTAGCCCTGGCCGTTGTACCATTCCTTCTGATGGCGGACGACGGCCGCCGCCGCCTTGAGGCGCGGGATGGTGGACAGCAGGACTTCGCCCAGCAGAGGACTCTGGCGGATGAGTTCCTGATCTTCGCGCATGAGATTGAACGTGTCTTTGTGCAGCACCCGGTCGGGCAGGCCGAGTTTGCCGATGTCGTGCAGCATGGCCGCGATCTCGACGTCGCGCCGGTCGGCCTCGGGCAGGTTCAGCGCCTCGGCCAGCCAGCGGGCCGCCTCGGCCATGCGCTGGGCGTGGCCGGCCATGGACGAGTTGCGCAACTGCTGGACGCTGGTGAGCAGGTGGATCGCGTCGAGCAAGTTGTCTTCCAGTTCGGCGTTCTTCAATTCGATCTCCGCCGTGCGCTCGACGACTTTCTTTTCCAGACCCTCGTTCAGCGCGCGCAGTTCCAAAGCCTGCGCCGCCGTCAGTTCGTACAGCCGGCGGTTTTCGCGCGTCAGTTCGTACAGACGCACCGCCTCGCGCACCGTCACGCGCAGTTCGTCGTCGTTCCACGGCTTGGTCAGGTAGCGGTAAACGTGGCCCTCGTTGATCGCGGCCTCCGCCGTCGGGGTGTCGGAGTAGCCAGTCAGGGTGATGCGAATGCAGTCCGGCCAGCGCTGACGCACCTGGCGCAAGAACTCGATGCCCGACATGCCCGGCAGGCGTTGGTCGGCCACCACCACGGCCACCCGGCTCCGCTCCAACTGGGCAAAGGCTTCTTCGGCCCGCACGGCGGTGAGCACGCGGTAGCCCTCCCGCCGGAAAAGCAAAGTGAGCGGCAACAGGACGGCCTCTTCGTCGTCGAGGATCAGAATCGTTTGGTCGCTCATAGACACTGCAATCGCAGGGCGTAGCGGCGCCCACCCGCGTGTTCCTCCATTTGCAGATTGCCCCCGCTGGACTCCAATAACAACGCGCTGAGAGTCAGGTCGGGAATGGGAGGCGGATCGCCGGGATGTTCCGCCGCCGTGCCGGTGGCCGCTTCGATTTCGATCACGATGCCGCCCTCGGCAACCGCCGTGCCGGCCGTGATGGTCGTTTGCTCCGGGGCCGAGGCCGCAGCGCGCAGCAGCGCGACGACGACGGCGTGCATCAAGTCGCGCGGGGCGATGCGCGCCCACGGCAGGGAGGCGAAGCGGCGCTCGACGTGATACTTGTACTTCAGCCGGCCGCGCACGAGTTCGAGCGCGCGGGCCACCGTCTGGTTCACGTCGGCCCGGTCGCTGGCCTCGTCGCCGGCGCAGAAGGCTACCAGCGCGTCGGCGGCGCGCAAAGCGCGGTCGGTTTGGGCCAGCGCGCCGCCGACGAGCGGCGCGAGATTCTCCAAGATCAGATCGAGGCCGGGCGCGTCCGACTGCGCCCCATCCGCGGCCGCGGCCCCGCCGCCGGCCGGCCGCGCTGTTCCCACAAGTTGCGTCAGGCTGGCGGCGAGGGTTTCCACCATGCCGAGGTTGGCCTTGATCAGGCCCAGCGGGCTGTTGAAATCGTGCCGCAGTTCCGGGCGCAGAATCTCAAGAATCCGCAGCCGTTCCACCGCGACCTCGGCGCAGTAGGGGTAGGCGTACGCGCCCCTACCTATCCCTTCATTCATGCTTCGCCCCAGCTTCCGGCAGCAACAGCCGCCGCACGGCTTCGAGGCCGCCCGCCCGGTCTAGTTCGGCGTGCCGCGCGGCGGCCAGGTTCTGCTCGCGCACGGCTTCGCACAACTCCTGCCGCAGAATCGTAAGGTGCCGCGGCGCGCTGATGCCGAGCTTCACCTTGTCGCCCTCGATGGCCAGCACGGTGACGACTATGTCGTCTTGAATGACGATGCTCTCTTCCAGCCGCCGCGTGAGAACGAGCACGATTCACCTCACTGGATAGGCCGCCGGATAGCCGGACAGCGACAGGATGACCTGCCGCGCCGTGCCGGTGGCGCGGTTGACGACCAGCGGGCCGAGCAGGTTGGCCGTGACGACGAGCGGATCATTCTGCACGGTGAGCACGCTCAACCATTGCAGGTCGGCCCCGTCGCCGCCTCCCAGCGCGGCCCGGTCGGCCTCCTCGAGCGCCGGCGCGTAGTCCGGCTCCACCAGCCGCGGATCCACGACGATCAGCGAGAGGCCGGGCTGATCGCGCGAGTGAAGCAGGGCGAGCGGGGCCGTCTCCGGCGATTGCTCCAGCGCGAAGTGCCGCCACTCGGCGCAACCCACCAATCCTTCGGGGAAGAATAGTTCGGACAACACGGTGAACTCCCAAGGTAAGCGTTCAGGTCACGCGGCCCTTTCTAACCACCAAGACACAAAGACACCAAGTTTCACGACGCTTTCTTTGTGTCCTTTGTGTCTTCGCGCCTTCGTGGTAAAGGCTTGGCGGCGGACTGAACGGTTACCTCCCAAGAATGCTCGTAGTGACGGCTTTAGCCGCTTGCTACGAACGACTCAACTGAGAAAACTAAACAGGCTGGCCGGAATGGCGCGGCGGCCCACTTCCAGCACCGCCTGATAGACCGTCTCCTGATGCTTGAGCAGTGAAATGGACTCGGCCAGACTGGCGTCCTCTTTGTGCGACAGGAGATTCTTGAGCGCGACTTGCGTTTTCTCCATCCGGTCAATCGTATCGCGCACCTGCCGCTGACGCGCGCCGTTGGTGGTGCGGACGTCGGATACGCCGGTGAGCGCAGATTGCAGACTGCCCAGCGCCGTCTGCAAGGCGGCGGTGTCATCGGCGTTGAGCGCGTCGCGCGCGGCGGCGAGCGCCGAGAAGAGCGGCGTAAGGACGGTGTTGCCGTCCACGTTGACGGTGATCGTCTGGCCCGGCTCGATGCCGTGCTGGATCGGGCCGGCGGTGGACAGCACGTTGTCCGTCACGCCCGCGCCGGTGTAAGTGTAGGGCAGGGTGGTGGTGCGGAACCCGGCGAAGAGGTACGAGCCGCGATGGGAGGTGTTGGCGGCCTCGACGGCTTGCTGGAGCAGGCTGTCCATCTCGCGGCCCATCGCCAGCCGCTCCGCCGCCCCCTGCGTGTCCG
>JACQED010000325.1 GCA_016200785.1 Chloroflexota bacterium | reverse complement strand
GATGCCGAGGCTGTTGAACAGTCCGCCGTCTTCGAGTTCGGTCAATTTGGCTTTCAGTTCGGCGTCTGCCAGCGCAGGCAAATCGGAAGCAAATGAGGTGACGAGCCAGCCGCCCTGCAAAGAGATGAGTTCGACCGCGAGGAATTTCATTAGCAGGGCAAAGTAGGTATGAGCGGTGAACAAGAGCGGCTTCAATTCGGGCTTGCCGCCGATGCCGTAAAGTTTGGCAAGTTCTCTTGCGTCGGTTTCGGCTTTGCCAAGTTCTTCGCCGTAGACGATGCCGAATAAGCGCTCCCACTCGTCGAAAAAAGTGGCGATGCGCGGGTTGTCGAGGCTCGCTTTCAGCGCGGTGTGCAGTGCGCCGACGACTGCTGAGGCCACCTCGCCGCTTGGCCCGAAATCGCGGGCCAGCGCCTCGGGCGTGAGCGGTTTGCGCGCCAGCGCCCGGAGGTACAGCAAGAAAACACCGATGCTGTCTTCGTTGACGGGATACGGGCCAAGAACTTGAAAGCGGCCCCGGACGCCTTTCTCCTCAAATAGCGTCATTTGGCCGCTGGGGAGGCCGGGCAGGGAAAACTCGCGCCCGCGTTCAGTGACGGTGTGCCGGACGAATAGAATCTGCCGCCCGTCCAGCGAAACGCCGATCATCTTCCTCAGGGCCTCAACCTGCTTCTGGCCGTGCCGGGCGGTTTGGCCGAGGAGATAACGCGTCAGTTGCCCGACAGTCTCAGTCCGCCCCGCGTCTTTCGCCAGTTTGCCGGGCCGCTCATACTCGATTACGACATGCCCGTAAACGGCATCGGCAGAGCCGCTCAGGATGGTCTTCTCGTATTCGGGCGTTGATTGAATGCCGAGGGCGGCGAGGGCTTTTTCCAGCGCGCGCTCGACGGCGATCTTCAAATCCTCTTCGGACTGCGCATCTCTTGCGGCGCGGAGAATGCGCTCGGGCTGAGAAGAAACGAAAACGGGCCGGAGGCAACTCCCGCCTCCGGACCGCTCAGGGCCTTTCGTCCTCTGTTCCCCGTCACGGCAAGAACTCACTCACAAAACCGAAATATCCCCTCCGGCCTCCCCGCTTTTGCCAGTGCTCAATCGAGCGCCGCACGCGTTTCAGGCAGACGATGATTTCGTCCACTGTCTTGGCATCCTGCCCCATGTTGAGCGGGCGGCCCTCGTCATCTTGATAGAGGGCGGCGCGTCCCAGCCGCCATTCGCACATATCCCTCGCTCGGTCGTAAGCCTTTTGCACTAACGGCTTGAGTTCCAGCGTGGGAGCGGGCTTGGCGCGCGCCTCGGCCTGATAAGCGCGGATCAATGCCTCGACCGCGTGCAACGCCTCCCAATCCGTCATCTCGTCGTGCTCGCGGTACACATTCACGAGCGCGAACTCGATATTCTGGAGAACGTCCTCGTACTTTTCCTCAAACGTCTCGTCCATGTCTGGCCCTGCCTCGTCTGCGCTGCTTGTGCGCGGCTGTGGGAATCACTTCCTTCGCTTCCCCGCCTTCTTCTTCGCCGCTTTCTTGGGCGCGGCCTTCTTCGTCGCCTTCCGGCTGCTGACTGATGACTGACGACTGACACTTGCACCGCGCTTGCGCGCGAGCGCAAGTGCAGGTGTGACTGGCGGCTTCCCATCCATCCCCCCAATCACCGCCTCCCCAAACTCCGAGCACTTCACCTCCCTCGCCCCCTCCATCAGCCGCGCGAAATCATAAGTGACCGTCTTGGCGGCGATGGCGCCGTCCATGCCTTTGACGATTAGATCGGCGGCTTCCGTCCAGCCCAGGTAACGCAGCATCATCTCGCCGGAGAGGATGACCGAGCCAGGGTTCACCTTGTCGAGATTGGCGTATTTGGGCGCAGTGCCGTGCGTGGCCTCGAAGACGGCGTGGCCGGTGACGTAATTGATGTTGCCGCCGGGCGCGATACCGATGCCGCCCACCTGCGCCGCCAGCGCGTCTGAGAGATAGTCGCCGTTCAGATTCATCGTCGCGATCACATCGAATTCGTCGGGGCGGGTCAGGATTTGCTGAAGCGTGATGTCGGCAATGGCGTCTTTGACAAGAATCTTGCCTGAGGCCAGCGCCGCCTTCTGCTCGGCGTTCGCCGCTTCTTCGCCGCTCGCCTTCTTCGTCCGCTCCCACTCATCCCAGGTGTAAACCTTGTCCCCAAATTCGTGCTCGGCGAGGGTGTAGCCCCAATTGCGAAACGCGCCCTCGGTGAATTTCATGATGTTGCCCTTGTGGACGAAAGTCACGCTCTTGCGATGATTGTCAATCGCATACTTGATCGCCGCGCGGATCAGCCGCTCACTGCCCTCGCGCGACACCGGCTTGATCCCGACGCCCGACGTATCGGGAAAGCGAATCTTACCGAACTCTTTGGGGAAGGCTTCGCGGAACATCTTCAAGAATTTCTCCGCGCCCTCGCTCCCGGCCTCGAACTCGATCCCCGTGTAGATGTCTTCTGTGTTTTCGCGGAAGATGACTATGTCCACTTTTTCCGGGTGCTTGACCGGCGAGGGCACGCCCTTGAACCAACGCACCGGGCGCAGGCAGACGTACAAGTCGAGCAATTGCCGCAGGGCAACGTTGAGCGAGCGGATGCCGCCGCCGATGGGCGTCGTCAGCGGGCCTTTGATCCCAACGAGAAATTCGCGGAAGGCCTCCACAGTTTCGTCGGGCAACCAGGTGTCGAATCGATCTTTCGACTTCTGCCCGGCGAAAACTTCCATCCACGCGATCTTGCGCCGCCCGCCGTAAGCCATTGCGACCGCCGCATCCATCACTCGCACCGCCGCGCGCCAGATGTCCGGGCCAGTGCCGTCGCCCTCGATAAACGGGACGATGGGGCGGTCGGGGACTTGCAGTCGGCCATCGGCGAGGGCGATCTTGTCGCCGTCGGGCACTCGAACATGCTGATAAGTCATCTGGGTTTCTCTCCGAGAATTTCACGCAGCGCCGCCAGCAACAGCGTCACATTCTCCCGGCGGCTTGAGTAACCCATCAGGCCGATGCGCCAGATTTGACCTTTGAGCGGCCCGAAGCCGCCGGCGATCTCGATGTTGTATTCGTCGCGCAATCGCGCGCGGACTTTCATATCGTCGGCGTACGATGGAATCCGAACCGTGGTAAGCATCGGCAGGCGATGGCCGAGCGGGACGTGCAGAGTCATATCCATCGACTCCAGTCCGGCCCAGAGCTGCTCGGCGTTGGCGCGATGACGGGCGAAGCGCGCGTCGAGACCTTCTTCCAGAACGATTCGCAGACCCTCGCGCAACGCGAACACCAGACTGGCCGAGACCGTATGATGATACGCCCGCTCCTTGCCCCAGTACTTCGACAGAAGACTCACATCAAGATACCAGTTGGGCACTTTGGATTTGCGACTCTGGAGTCTTTCTATCGCCTTCGGTCCGGCGGTGAACGGCGCGAGACCGGGCGGGCAACCGAGGCACTTCTGCGATCCACTGTAAGCGATGTCAACGTTCCACTCGTCAATCTTGACCGCCGCACCGCCGAGTGACGTGACACAGTCCATCACGAGCAGACCGCCATTCTTGTGAACGACGTCGGCGATGCTCTCCATCGGTTGAAGCGCGCCGGTGGACGTTTCGGCCTGAACGATGGCGGCGAGCTTGATCGGCTTGCCGCCGATGGCGCGCTCTATCTCGTCCAGCGTGAAAACGTCGCCCCACGCTTTTTCGAGGCGCTCGACGTTCGCGCCGTAGCGCGACGCCATCTCGGCCAAGCGCTCGCCGAAGAAGCCGTTGATGCACACCAACACACGGTCGCCCGTCTCGACGAAATTGGCGATAGCCGTTTCCATGCCCGCCGACCCCGTGCCGGAAACGGGGAAGGTGACTTCGTTGTGGGTCTGGAACACGGCGCGGAGCATCGCCTGAGTTTCGTCCATAATGGCGAAGAACTCCGGATCGAGGTAGCCGAGGATCGGCGTGCTCATCGCCCGCAGGACGCGCGGGTGCACGGCGCTCGGGCCGGGGCCGAGCAGGACGCGCGGCGAGGGATTGAGGTCGGCGTAAGTTGGCGTCATGATTTTTCCTCGTCAGGCCAGAGGCCCGAAGTAGAACAGTTGGCTCGACGGAACGACGGCGAACCGCATCCGTTCCAGCATGCCGGTTAAGCCAATGAAGTTGGGGAAATCCCAGGTGTCGTCAGGGAGGAGTTCGGGGACGAAGACGGTGGCTTCGACGGTCAACGGATCGCCATGCTCAGCAGGTATTTTCGCGTCAAGCCGGTGCAAAGTGCCTGTGTACCGCTGGCCCCGAATGACCAGGGCCTCCGTCATC
>JACQED010000310.1 GCA_016200785.1 Chloroflexota bacterium | reverse complement strand
AATGACTTGAGTGCCGGGTTTCCAGCCTCGCCGGAGGATGTCCTCGGTCGTCGGCACCAGCCAGGTCAATTCGTACTTGGCGCGGGCTTTGGCAATGAAAGTGCCTTTCCCTCTCGCCTTGTAGATCAGCCCTTCGCGCTCTAGCAAGTCCAGCGCGTGGCGCACCGTCGCGCGGCTGATCTGGTGCTTCTCGGCCAACTCATTTTCCGATGGCAGGGACATGGCCTGGCCGCTCGCCGCCGTGTCTTTGATCTGCTGACGCAGGGCTTCGGCCAACTGAAAATAATAGGGAATGCGGCTCTGCTTATCGATCGCGGGCATTGGGGCGGTTCGTCCGAATAAGCCAGGAGCAGACCGGAATAATGTCCGCTTGTGTAGACAAGTAGACAACGCCACTATATAATAGGTCCGGGGCAGAGTCAACAGGGCGAATTGACAAAAACCGTCCAGCAAAAAACAGGAACAAGTGACAGGCGTGAGTGAGGCGCCGTCACGGAGGTGAAGGATGAGCCAAACTTTGAATCTCGCCGCGATAGACCTGGGAGCTGAAAGTGGGCGCGTGATGCTGGCGGCCCTCGACGGCCGCACGCTGAGGCTGGAGGAAATCTATCGCTTCCCCAATGTGCCCGTGCGTGTCCTCGACAGCCTCCACTGGGACCCCCTGCGCTTGTTCGCCGAGATCAGGCACGGGCTGGGGTTGTGCGCCAAACGGGCCGGGCCTTCTCTGAGCGGCATCGGGATTGATACCTGGGGCGTTGACTTCGCCCTGCTGGGGCACGACGACGAACTCGTGGGCAATCCGTTCCACTACCGCGACCGCCGCACCGAGGGCATGATGGAGAAAGCCTTCCAGCGCGTCTCGAGAGAAGAAATCTTCGAGCGCACCGGCATTCAATTCATGCCGATCAATTCACTGTATATGCTGCTCTCGATGGCCGGAACGCCCGCGCTGGAGGCGGCGACGACCTTTTTGATGATCCCCGACCTGTTCAACTTCTGGCTCTCCGGGCAGAAGGCGTGCGAGTTCACCGACGCCACCACCACGCAACTCTACGATCAACGCGCGGGCGACTGGGCGCGGCCCGTGATTGAGAAACTGGGGCTGCCCGGGCGCATCTTCCTGCCTGTTGCCCAACCGGGCACAGTGCTGGGGCCGATCGTGCCCTCGGTGGCCGAGGAAGTCGGTTTGAAGTCTGTGCCCGCGGGGCGGGGACTACGTTTACATCAGTTCCGGCACGTGGTCTACGGTCGGCGTGGAAATCGCCGCGCCGATCATCACGCCGCAAAGCCTGAAGTACAACTTCACCAACGAGGGCGGCGTATCCGGCACGGTGCGCTTGTTGAAGAACGTGATGGGGTTGTGGATCGTCCAGGAATGCCGCCGTGCCTGGGCGCAGACTGGCGAGGAATTCACTTATGCCGAACTTGTGGCGCTGGCCGAAAAAGCCGCGCCCTTCGCCTCACTCGTTGACCCCGACGACGAAGAGTTTTTGCGTCCGGGCGACATGCCGGCCCGTCTGCGAAACTTCTGCGCGAGGACCGGCCAGCCGGCGCCGGAGGACAAGGGCGCACTCCTGCGCTGCGTGTTTGAAAGCCTCGCGCTCAAGTACCGCGTGGTGATTGAACGCATCGAGGCCATGCTGGGCCGCCGGATGGAGATCATCCATATTGTCGGGGGCGGGTCGCAAAACCGCCTGCTGTGCCAACTGACCGCCGACGCGACGGGCCGCCCGGTGGTGGCGGGGCCGGTAGAGGCCACCGCCCTCGGCAACGTCGTAGCCCAGGCGATGGCCCTCGGCCAGTTGGCCTCGCTGGCCGAAGCGCGTGCAGTGGTGCGGAACTCGTCCGAATTGATCACCTACGAGCCGCACCCCTCCACCCGATGGGACGAGGTCTACGCCCGGTTTGTCCGCTTGTTGCCAGCGTAAGAGAATCAGACGGCGAACGCCGCGCAGAATCAATATACAAAAAGGCTTTTTAACCGCCAGTGCTTCGTCTACAAATATGCCGAGTGGTCTATCCCGATCTCGTGAGAGGCAAGGCTTCCCGGCGCCGGGATGCCCGCGCCGCATCGTGCG
>JACQED010000309.1 GCA_016200785.1 Chloroflexota bacterium | reverse complement strand
CAGGAACCGGCGTGGGAAAGCAAGGACAAGAGCATCGCCGAGCAGGCGCTCATCGAGTTTTATAAGAAGATGCGCCCCGGCGACCCGCCCACGCTCGACAATGCCAAAGAGTACTTGATCCAGCAATTGTTCGATCAGCGGCGCTACGACCTTGAGCGCGTGGGACGCTACAAACTCAACCAAAAACTCAACCTGCATGAGATCATCTCGCTCTCGCACCGCACGCTGACTAAGTACGACGTCGTGCGGCTGATCGAGCGCATGATCAAGATCAACAACGCCGTCGAAGAGAGAGACGACATCGATCATCTGGGCAACCGCCGCGTGAAGACGGCCGGCGAGTTGATTCAGAACAAACTCCGCATCGGCCTGCGCCGCACCGAGCGCGTTATCCGCGAGCGAATGTCCATCCGCGAAGAGTCGGCCCTCTCGCCGGTCACGCTGATCAACATCCGCCCGGTGGTCGCCGCGATCCGTGAGTTCTTTGGGTCCAGCCAATTGTCGCAGTTCATGGATCAGACGAACCCACTGGCGGAACTGCGCCACAAGCGTACCCTCTCGGCCCTCGGCCCCGGCGGCCTGCGGCGCGAACGCGCCGGTTTCGACGTCCGCGACGTCCACTTCTCGCACTATGGCCGTATCTGTCCCATCGAAACGCCTGAAGGCCCGAACATCGGCCTGATCGGGCGCATGGCCTCGTACGCCAAGGTCAACCCCTTCGGCTTCATCGAGACGCCCTACCGCCGAGTGTACAAAGCCCTCAAGCCCGACGACAAGCGGCTGGTGGGCCGCCGTCTGCGTGGTGACCTGACCGATTCGAAGAACGGCGAGGTCATCGGTAGGGACGGCGAAGAAATCACTAAAGACGTCGCCAGGCGAATCGCCAAACTCGATTCGCTCGAAACCCCGATTGTCCCGTTCGTCTCGGACGAGGTGCTTTACCTGTCGGCGGACACGGAAGACCGCTACACCATCGCGCAAGCCAACGCGCCGCTCACCGAGCGCCACGAGTTCGTGCGCCCCCGCGCCTCGTGCCGCCGCCACTCCAAGTTTGTCTTCGCCTCGCCCGATCAGATCGACTACATGGACGTAGCCCCGCGCCAGATCGTCGGTATCAGCGCCTCGCTCATTCCTTTTCTCGAGCACGACGACGCCAACCGCGCGCTGATGGGCTCGAACATGCAGGCGCAGGCCGTGCCGCTTCTGCGGCCGGAGGTGCCCATGGTCTCGACCGGCATGGAAGCGCAGGCCGCGCTCGACTCCGGCCAGGTCATTGTGGCCGACGAAGACGGTCAGGTGGTCTCGGTCACCGGCAAAGAGATCGTCGTCCAGAGTGACCGCAAGAAGAGAACTTACCGCCTGCGAAAGTTTCAGCGCTCGAACCAGTCCACCTGCATCGACCAGCGGCCGACGGTGACGAAGGGCCAGCGCATCAAGAATCTGGACGTGATCGCCGACTCGTCCTCGACGGATCACGGCGAACTGGCCCTCGGGCAGAACGTGCTGTGCGCGTTCATCTCGTGGGAAGGCGGCAACTACGAAGACGCCATCCTCGTCTCCGAACGCCTGGTGCGCGAAGACAAGTTCACCTCGATCCACATCGAGAAGCACGAGGTCGAAGCGCGCGACACGAAACTCGGCCCGGAGGAAATTACCTACGACATCCCGAACGTCGGCGAGGATGCGCTGAAGGACCTCGACGAGCACGGCATCGTCCGCATCGGCGCGGAGGTCGGGCCGAACGACATCCTCGTCGGCAAGATTACGCCCAAGGGCGAGAAAGAACTGACGCCCGAGGAAAAACTTCTGCGCGCGATCTTCGGCGAGAAGGCGCGCGAGGTGAAAGACTCGTCACTCCGCCTGCCGCACGGCGAGAAGGGCAAGGTGGTGGACGTCAAGATTTTCACCCGCGACGAGCATCGCGACCTGCCGGCCGGCGTGGACAAGATGGTGCGTGTCTCGGTGGCGCAGAAGCGGAAGCTGACCGAAGGCGACAAGATGGCCGGGCGGCACGGCAACAAGGGCGTGATCTCACGCGTCGTGCCGATAGAGGACATGCCTTACCTCGAGGACGGCACGCCGATCGACATCATCCTCAACCCGCTGGGCGTGCCGGGGCGCATGAACATCGGCCAGATTCTCGAAACACACCTCGGCCTGGCGGCCGACCGCCTCGGCTTCCGCGCGATTAGCCCAGTGTTCGACGGCGCCGACGAAGAGGAGATTGAGGCCGAATTGGCGCGGGCCTGGCTCGTGGATCGGGCTTGGGAAGAAATGAACGGGCGCGCCTGGCAGTGGTTGGTCGAGCAGGGGTACGATCCCGAGACAATCGAGGACGACACCGAAGCCCGCCGCCTTTACCTCCAGGATTGGCTCGCCAAGAAGTACGACGCCGATTTATTGGCGACCGATTTCATCTACGCCCGGCGCGCGGCGGCGCGCGAGTGGTTGCGCGAGTCGGGATACGATCCCGACAAGGTATTCGTTTTCGAAGACAGTCCGCTGTCGGTGAGTGCACGGCTCGAGCCGGATTTGCAGGCGGTGGAGGCGTGCCTGCGCCAGTGGCTGGCCGATCACGACGTGGACGCCCGAAAACTGAGCGGCCAAGAGTTGCGGGCGAGGGCTGAAGCGGCAGTGCTCAAAATCGGAGAGCCGCTCCCGGTCAGCGGCAAGCAAACCCTGATGGACGGCAAGACCGGTGCCAGGTTCGATCAGCCGGTCACGGTGGGCGTGATTCACATGATGAAACTCGCGCACCTGGTCGAAGACAAAGTGCATGCGCGCTCCACCGGCCCGTACTCGCTCGTGACGCAACAACCGCTGGGCGGCAAGGCGCAGTTCGGCGGCCAGCGCTTCGGCGAGATGGAGGTGTGGGCGCTCGAGGCTTATGGCGCGGCGCACACCTTGCAGGAAATGCTGACTGTCAAGTCAGACGACGTGCAGGGCCGCGTTAAGACTTACGAGTCGATCGTCAAGGGTGAGCCGATTGAGGAGCCGGGCATCCCGGCCTCGTTCCGGGTGCTGGTCAAGGAATTGCAGAGTTTGGGGTTGTCGGTGGAGGCCAAGACCGATACCGGCGAGGTCATCAAGTTTGGTAAAGACGAAGAGAAGGTCAAGCCGCAGAGGATCGGGATGGGCCTGCTCAGTTTGAGCGACGATGACGGGCGCTGATCGAATTTGGCCCGCGTTCTCCAATCTCGTCCGCGCGTTATTGCACAATAGCCTTGACTCCCTTGTGGGGAAGTGGTAAAATCCGCCCGTTCCGAAGCCGACACGTGACGGCGGGGGGCACTTGCCGTTACGAATTGAATATCTATGGATTGAAACGGCGAGGCCATCGGTTAAGCCCAAACGATGGCCTCACTGTTCGCCAATGACAAGGTAACACATCGATGCCGACTATCAACCAACTCGTTCGCAAAGGCCGGACGACCAAGAAGAGCAAGAGCAAATCCCCGGCGCTCCAGTTCACGTTCAACGCGAACAAGCAGCGCCGCATGAAGCAAGCCAAAGGCGCGCCGCAGAAACGCGGGGTCTGCACGGTCGTCCGCACCACGACGCCCAAGAAGCCGAATTCGGCCCTGCGGAAGATCGCCCGCGTGCGTCTGACGAACGGCATTGAGGTGACGGCCTACATTCCGGGCGAGGGGCACTCTCTGCAGGAGCACTCGGTCGTCCTGATTCGCGGAGGCCGCGTAAAGGACCTTCCGGGCGTGCGCTATCACATTATCCGGGGCACGTTGGACTCGACCGGCGTAGAGAAGCGCAACCAGAGCCGGTCGAAGTATGGGGCTAAGAGGCCCAAGAAATAAGGGATTGAGGTTCGAGGTCGGATGTCTGAGGTGTGGCATCTGACCTCGAATTTTGATGACTGGGGATTGGAGATCAGGAATAAGCGATGCCACGACGAAACCGACCCGCCCGCCGCATGGTTCCTCAGGACAGCAAGTACCACAGCCCGACTGTCCAGGAATTCGTCAACCGCATGATGCAAAGAGGCAAGAAGAGCACGGCGGCCGGCATCATGTACGACGCTTTGACTCTCGTCGAGTCGCGCAGTAAGCGCCAGCCAATTGAAGTGCTCGATCAGGCGCTCGGCAATGTTGCGCCTCAGGTCGAGGTCAAGCCGCGCCGGGTGGGCGGCGCGAACTATCAGGTGCCGGTGGAAGTGCCGCCGGAGCGTCGCCTGTCTTTGGCGATGCGCTGGCTCCTCGCCGCCGCCCGCGCTCGCGCCGGCAAATCCATGGCCGAGAAGTTGGCCGGCGAGTTGCTCGACGCGGCCAACGGCCAGGGCGCGGCGATGAAGAAGCGCGAGGAAGTTCACAAGATGGCAGAGGCGAATCGCGCTTTTGCCCACTATCGCTGGTAAAGTCAGGGAATAGAGACTGAGGATGATGGTGCTCGGCAGTTGAGCGCATTTTCTGGAAGTTGTCACTGGAATGTCCACTACACGTCCCCCGCTAGAGCGTGTGAGAAATATCGGCATTATTGCCCACATAGACGCTGGGAAGACCACGACCACAGAGAGGGTTCTTTACTACACCGGCAGAACACACCGCATTGGTTCGGTTGATGACGGCACGACGGTCACCGACTGGATGGAGCAGGAGCGTGAACGCGGCATCACCATTACCGCCGCCGCCATCACCTGCGAGTGGCGTGAGCACCTTATCAATCTGATCGATACTCCCGGCCATATTGACTTCACCGCCGAAGTCCAGCGCTCGCTGCGCGTTCTCGACGGCGGCGTCGTCGTCTTCGACGCCGTGCAGGGCGTCGAGCCGCAGAGCGAGACGGTCTGGCGGCAGGCCGACAAATACGGCGTGCCCCGGATTTGCTTCATCAACAAGATGGATCGCGTTGGGGCCGATTTTCACCGCGCCGTCGGGATGATCGAAGATCGCCTCGGCGCGAATCCGATCATCGTTCAATTGCCGATGGGAAGCGAGTCGTCGTTCGTCGGCGTCATTGACCTTCTGAGCCAGCAGGCTGTGACGTGGGGCGACGAGCTCGGCGCCAGACGGCAGTACGGCGAAATCCCGGCGAACCTGAAGGCCGAGGCCGAAGAGTTCCGCGCCACGATGATCGAGAAGATCGCCGAGACCGACGACGACCTGACGCACAAGTACCTCGAGGGCGAAGGGATCACGCTCGACGAACTCAAGGCCGCACTGCGCCGGGCCGTCATCGCCAACAAGGCCGCGCCCGTGCTGTGCGGATCGTCGCTTCGCAACAAAGGCGTCCAGCCGATGCTCGACGCCGTGGTGGACTATCTACCCTCGCCGTTGGACATCCCGGCGGTGCGCGGCGTCAACCCGAACACCGGCAAGGAGGTGGAGCGCCCGGCCGACGAGAACGCCCCTCTTTCCGCGCTTGTCTTCAAGATCGTCTCCGATCCTTACGTAGGCCGTCTCGCCTATTTCCGTGTGTATTCGGGCAAGATTACCGCCGGCTCGTCGGTGCAGAACTCGACCAAGGGCAAGAAGGAACGCATTGGTCGCGTTTTGCGAATGTACGCCGACCGGCGCGAGGAAGTCGAGGAAGTGCTGGCCGGCGACATCGCCACCACGCTCGGCCTGAAGGACACTTTCACCGGCGAGACGCTTAGCGGCGCCGCCAATCCGATCGTCCTCGAGAGCATCACTTTCCCTGAGCCGGTCATCCAGGTGGCCATCGAGCCGAAGACGACCGCCGATCAAGACAAGATGGGCGAGGCTCTGCGGAAACTGGCCGAGGAAGATCCGACCTTCCGCGTACGCACCGACGAGAACACCGCCCAGACGCTCATCGCCGGCATGGGCGAACTTCACCTTGAAGTGCTCGTCGACCGGATGCTCCGGGAGTTTAAGGTGCAGGCGAACGTCGGCCGGCCGCGCGTGGCCTACCGCGAGTCGATCACCCGGCCCGTTGTCAAGGCCGAGCATCGCTTCATCAAGCAGACCGGCGGGCGCGGCCAGTACGGTCACGCCGTCCTGCGCCTCGAGCCTCTGCCTGCGGGCAGTGGGTTCGTGTTCGAGGACGCGATCGTCGGCGGCTCCATCCCGCGCGAGTACATCCCCGCTGTCGAGAAGGGCGTGAAGGAAGCCATGGAAAGTGGTGTGATCGCCGGCTACCCTCTCGTTGACATCAAAGTTGAACTGATCGACGGCTCGTTCCACGAAGTGGACTCGTCCGAGATGGCCTTCAAGATGGCCGGCTCGATGGCCTTCAAGGAGGGCGTGCAGAAGGGCGGGCCGGTTCTATTGGAGCCGGTGATGAAGGTCGAGGTCGTCGCGCCGGAGGAATTCACTGGCGATATCATGGGCAACCTCGGCGCGCGCCGCGCAAATATTGAGGGCATGGAGCCGCGCAGTGGCAAAGCACAGGCGATCCGCGCGATGGTTCCGCTGGCCGAGATGTTCGGCTATGCCACCGATCTGCGCTCGATGACGCAGGGCCGCGGCGTTTTTACGATGGAATTCGATCACTACGCCCAGGTCTCGCAGAGCGTCGCCGACGAGATCGTCAAGGGCAACGGCAAGAAATAATGATGGGACGCGGACGAACGCCGATGACGCTGATACGGAATCATCAGCGCGAATCCGCGTGAATCGGCGTCCGATATTTTGGAGGCATCATGGCAAAGGAAAAATTCGACCGGAGCAAACCGCACGTCAACGTGGGCACCATCGGCCACATCGACCACGGCAAGACGACGCTCACCGCGGCGATTACGAAGGTGCTGGCGATGAAGAAGCTGGCCGCTTACCGCGCCTACGCCTCGATTGACAACGCGCCCGAAGAGCGCGAGCGCGGCATCACCATCGCCATCGCTCACGTCGAGTACGAAACCGCCAAGCGCCACTACGCCCACGTGGACTGCCCCGGCCACCGCGACTACATCAAGAACATGATCACCGGCGCGGCTCAGATGGACGGCGCGATCCTGGTCGTGGCCGCCCCCGACGGCCCGATGCCCCAGACCCGGGAGCACGTGCTCCTGGCGCGGCAGGTAGAAGTCCCGGCGATGGTCATCTTCCTCAACAAGGTGGACCAGCTCGACGACCCGGAACTGCTGGAACTGGTCGAACTCGAACTGCGCGAACTGTTGAACTCGTACCAGTTCCCCGGCGACACGACGCCGATCGTGCGCGGCAGTGCGCTGAAGGCGCTGGAGAGCACGAGCAATGATCCCAACGCGGCGGAGTACAAGTGTATTCTGGACTTGATGGAGGTGGTGGACAATTTCATTCCGCAGCCGGTGCGGGAGAAGGAGAGGCCGTTCCTGATGCCGGTGGAAGACGTGTTCAGCATCAAGGGGCGCGGGACGGTGGTGACGGGGCGGATCGAGCGCGGCACGATCAAGGTCGGCGAAGAGGTCGAGATCATCGGCCTGCAGGACGAGAGCCTGCGGACGGTGTGCACGGGGGTGGAGATGTTCCACAAGTTGCTGGATCAGGGGGAGGCCGGCGACAATGTG
>JACQED010000284.1 GCA_016200785.1 Chloroflexota bacterium | reverse complement strand
GAGCGCGCCCGCGTGGGCCAGAACACCAACTTCGACCGGCTGGTGGTCGAAGTGTGGACCGACGGCGCGATCCGGCCTGAAACTGCATTGAGCAGTGCGGCCCAGATTCTGGTGGCCCATCTCAAGACGATCACCGGCGTGAGCGAAGAGTCGCTGGCCGCCGCCCAGGCCGAAGAGAAGGCGCCGGCCCTGCCCAGCGAGATAATGGAAACGCCCATCGAGCAACTCGACCTGTCGGTGCGCGTCTTCAATTCGCTCAAGCGCACCGGCATCACCACGGTCGGCGAAGTGCTCGACATGCTCGAGAAGGGCGAGGAGGCGATGCTCGCCATCCGCAACTTCGGCGAGAAATCGCTCGACGAACTTCGCGAGAAGTTGCGCGAGAAGGGCTATCTCAAAGACCCGATGGAGGCGCTCGCTGCGGCGGTGGAAGGACAAGGTGGAGAAGGATGAGGCACAAGGTATTCGGCCGCAAGCTGGGCCGTCCCAGCGATCAACGGGTGGCCCTGCGCCGCAATCTGATCACAGAGCTGTTCGCTCACGGACGCATCCGCACGACCGAAGCGAAGGCGAAAGCCGTCCGGGGCGAGGCCGAGAAGATCATCACCCTCGCCAAGCGCGGCGTGAAGGCCGGCGAGGCTAAAGCCGTGAACGCGCGCCGGCTGGCCGCGGCGCGGCTAAACGACTCGGAGGCGCTCAAGAAGCTCTTTGACGATTACGCGCCGCGCTACGCCGAGCGGCCGGGCGGTTACACGCGCATTGTGCGCCTCGGCCAACGCCTCGGCGACGCTGCCAAGATGGTCTTGCTCGAACTGGTGGAGGAATAACGCGTTACCGGGCGACGCTGGAATACGACGGCGGCGACTTCCTCGGCTTTCAGCGCCAGGCCCACGGGCCGACGGTGCAAGAGGCAATCGAGACCGCATTACGGCGGATCGGTTGGCCGGGGGAGACCCTCCTCGCCGCCGGGCGCACTGACACGGGGGTGCATGCCGCCGGACAGGTGATCGCCTTCGACTTTCACGAGTGGAAGCACGGCGAGGACAATCTCCTGCGGGCGCTGAACGCGAATCTGCCAGGGACGATTGCCGTCAAGTCCGTGTCCGAGGCCGCGCCGGATTTTCATCCGCGCTTCGCGGCCAGAAGCCGGCGGTACCGTTATACGATTTACAACGCACCCGTGCGCTCGCCGCTGTTGGCGCGGTATGCCTGGCACGTGCCGACGCCGGAACTTTCGATTGAAACGCTGAACGAGGCGAGCGCGTGCCTCGTGGGGCGAAAGGATTTCGCCACGTTTGGCACGCCACCTGATGAGGGGGGCCATACAGTCCGCACGGTCGGCCGGGCGGAGTGGAAGCGCGCGGAAGCGATTTTGACATTCGACATCGAGGCCGACGCATTCCTTTACCGAATGGTGCGCAGCGTTGTCGGGACGCTAAGGGCAGTGGGCGCGGGCGAGATGACGCCCGCCCGGTTCGGCGAAGTTCTGGCCGCCGCCGACCGAACTCGCTCCGGCCCGGCGGCCCCGGCGCACGGCCTTTGTCTCATGGAAGTGAAGTACTGAAAGAGGATTTGTCGTGGAAAAAACTTACGTCACCAAAGCCGGCGACATCCAACGTGAGTGGTACGTCGTCGATGCCGAAGGGCAGAACCTCGGGCGGCTGGCCGCTCGCATTGCCGCCCTCCTGCGCGGCAAGCACAAGCCGATGTTCACGCCCGGCCTCGACACCGGCGATTTCGTGATCGTCGTCAACGCCGGCAAGATCACCGTGACCGGCAAGAAGATGGACGAGAAGATCTACTACCGGCACTCGAACTACCCGGGCGGGCTTAAGCGCATCTCGCTGCGCGATCAACTGTCCCGGCATCCGACGCGCGTGATCGAAGCCGCGGTGCGAGGCATGTTGCCGAAGAACCGCCTGGGCCGGGCGATGATCAAGAAATTGAAGGTTTACGCCACAGCAGATCATCCACACGCGGCGCAGCAGCCGAAGCCGCTGGCATAGCAGAGAAAGGCATTTGAGATGGCAGATCGATACTTCGAGGGCGTTGGCCGCCGCAAGACCTCCACCGCCAGAGCGCGCGTCATGCCCGGCGGGTCGGGCAACATCACCGTCAACAACAAGTCCGCCGCCGACTATTTTCCGCGCGAGGGCGATCTCACGTACGTCGTTTCGCCCCTGCGCGCCACGAACACCGAGAAGTCGCTCGACGTCACCGTGACGGTGAAAGGCGGCGGCGTCACCGGGCAGACCGGCGCGGTCAAGCACGCCATTGCCCGCGCGCTGTTGAAGATGGACGAGAATATGCGCAAGGCGTTGCGAAAAGAGGGACTGTTGACTCGCGACGCACGGGAGAAGGAACGCAAAAAACCCGGTCTTAAACGCGCGAGAAAAGCGCCGACCTATACCAAGAGGTAGCCACTTCTTGGTTGATGACGGAGTGATGAAGAGGCGAGACTGTACTACCAGTCTCGCCTTTTCATATTAGGGTTACGCACTTGAAGCGTATCTTCACCACCAAGACACGAAGGCACAAAGGAATCACAAAGGCTTTCTTCGTGCCTTTGCCCGCACTCGTGCGAGCACGGGTGTGGCTTCGTGGTTGAGTTCGCCGGGCCAACTGCGTAACTCCTACATATATGAGCGGCGGAGGAGTGACTCGGAGATTTCGTGGCGGGTGCAGGGCATTAGCGGTGTCGCTCTCAAATCTGGTATATTCTACGCCACGTTCCCGCACTGGAGAAATCTATGACGATCACTATTCTCGGCCTCGGCCCCGGCGACCCGCGCCACCTGACGCGCGAAGCGTGGGAAACGCTCACCTCCGCCTCCGAAATCTATCTCCGCACGGCCCGACATCCGACCGCCGCCGGACTGCCAGCCTCGCTGGCCGTCCATTCCTTCGACCACCTCTACGAATCGGCCAAAGCGTTCGAAGCTGTCTACGAAGCGATCGCCGCCGAAGTGCTCGCGCTCGGCGCGCGCTCCGAGGGCGTCCTTTACGCCGTGCCCGGCCACCCACTCGTCGGCGAGGCGACCGTCGCGCTGATCCGCGAACGCGCCGCCGGCGCGGGCTTGCCGGTCAAGATCATCCCAGGCCTCTCGTTCGTCGCACCCTGCCTCGCGGCCCTCGGCTACGACGCGCTCTCCGGACTCGCCATTGCCGACGCGCTCGACCTCGCGGCGCGGCATCACCCGCCGTTCCCGCCCGATACCCCCGCGCTCGTCGCTCAACTTTACTCGACCGATCTGGCCTCCGAGGTCAAACTCACCTTGATGAATCAGTATCCCGACGAGCACGAAGTCGCGCTGATCCACGCCGCCGGGACGCCGGACGAGTCGGTCGAGCGGCTGCCGCTGTACGAAATCGATCGCAGTCCGCGCATCGCCCACCTCACGGCGCTGTTCGTCCCCGCTCTGCCTTGGCCGAGCGCGTTCGAGACATTCCAGAACACCATCGCCCACCTGCGCGCGCCCGATGGTTGCCCGTGGGATCGCGCGCAGACGCATCGAAGCCTGCGGAGCAATCTGCTCGAAGAAACCTACGAAGTGCTGGCCGCGCTCGACGCCGAGGACGAGGCGGCGATGCGCGAAGAGTTCGGCGATCTTCTTCTTCAAATCGTCCTCCAATCGCAGATCGCCGTCGAAGCCGGCGAGTTCTCGCTGGCCGAGGTCATCGCCGGCATCAACGAGAAGATCGTCCGCCGTCACCCGCACGTCTTCGGCGACGTCAAAGTCAACGGCGTCGGCGACGTGCTGAAGAATTGGGAGGCGCTGAAAGTCGAGGAGCGGAACAACAAGGGCGAGGGGGAGCGAGGGTTGCTGGAAGGCATCCCGCCGGCGCTGCCCGCGCTGGCGCAGGCTGAAGCGTACTCGCGGCGCGCTGCGCGCGTCGGCTTCGACTGGCCCGAGCTAAGCGGTGTGATCGCGAAGGTGCGCGAGGAAATGGCCGAGGTTCAGGCGGCGACGGACGCCGAGTCGCGGGCGGACGAGATGGGCGATCTGCTTTTCGCCATCGCCAACTACGCGCGCTGGCTGGACGTCGATCCGGAGGCGGCCCTGCGCGCGGCGAACGCCAAATTCGCGGCGCGCTTCGCCAAAGTCGAGTCGGCGGCGAAGGCCGCCGGACGCGACATGGCGGCGATGTCGCTCGAAGAGTTGGACGCGCTTTGGGAAGACGCCAAAGTGCGGTGAATCAAAACGGGCGGCACTCGCCGCCCGTCACTCGTCTCGCGCCTCGCGTCCCCCTCACTTGCCCGGCTTGGGCCGCCGCAGAGCAGACACAATCAAGAATATCAGTGTGGTCAGCCCCACGACGCAGACGATCACGGCGCAAATGCTGACCAGAGACGACGGCCCCGTCAATCGCTCCAGCCACGCCGGAGGCTTCGCCGCCAGCCGGCGTGATGCAGGACACATGGCCAGCCGCTTCGACGCGGGCAACCGCGTGGCAATACGAATAATCAAGACCGGAATAATTCTTAATTGACTTAACTGCCATTTTCCTATACACTTCAGAATATCTCCTCAGGAGAACGACGTTCTGTATCATAGACCCCCTCCGGCGAGGCTCTGTGGCTGACTTGGTTCCGGCAGTGGACCGCGCGCTTCGCATCTTGAGCGCATTCAAGAACGGCCAAGCCGAATATGGCGTGTCCGAATTCAGTCGTGCCCTCAACCTGAACAAAAGCACGGTCCACAACATTCTCAACACCCTCGTCCGCTACAATCTCCTGGAACAGAACAAAACGACTCGCAAGTATCGCCTCGGCCCCGGGCTGATTGAATTGGGCCATCTGGCCCGCCAGCGTCGGGACATCCGCGATGTGGCTCACCCATTTGTGATCGAATTGATGAAAGTCACGGGCGAGACGACCTTTCTGGGCCTGTTCGAGAACGACGGCATCACCATCATTGACAAGGCCGAGCCGCCTGGCGAGATGAAAATCGCAACGCCTATCGGCCAGCGCGTGCCCTTTTGCGCCGGGTGCTTTGGCCGCGCCTTCCTGGCCTGGATGAGTGAGGCGGAAGTGGATCGCCTCCTGGCGTCGCCGGGCCTGCGCAAGTTTACCGACACGTCCATCACCGACCCATCGGATTACAAAGCCAGCCTGGCGCCAGTACGGCGGCGCGGCTACGCCGTAGACGAGACCGAGGAATATCTCAGCGGCGTGTGGGCCGTCTCTGCCCCGATCCAAGACGCCGAAGGGGTGGTCGCCGCGCTCACCGTCGTCGGCTTCACCGGTCAAATGACGGCGGCCAAGAAAAAAACGACCAGTCGAGCCGCGCTCCAATCAGCGCGCCAGATCTCGCAGCGGATGGGAGCGCCGTCGGCCTAGTAGAGACGACCGGGCCGGTCGTCTCTACTGCTCAATCAATTCCAACTTCAAAAAGGAGACTCCCCATGCCATTTCAAGACCTTCGCCAGTTTTTGGCCCGCCTGGAGGCCGAAGATCACCTCAGGCGCATCCGCAAAGAGGTGGACTGGAACCTGGAGCTCAGCCACATTGCCAAAGTCAACGAAGAACAGCACGGGGGAGGGAAGGCGCTGCTGTTTGAGAACGTCAAAGCTTACCCCGGCTGGAGTGTGCTGACCAGCGCGCTGACGGCCAGGGAACGCCTCGCCCTCGCGCTCGAAATGCCGATCAACGCCAGCCTCATGAATCTCTCGCGCGAGTGGGTCGAGCGCATTCAACACAAGCGCGTCCCGCCGCGCGTGGTGGACTCTGGCCCGGTGCGCCAACACGTCGTCCAGGGCGACGACGTGGATATTTTCAAGTTGCCCGCGCCGTGGTTTTATCCCGGCGACGGCGGCCGCTACCTCGGCACTGCCGGCTATCTTATCTCGCGCAACCTGGATACGGGGCGGCTCAACCTGGGCACCTACCGCCTGATGATGGTGGACAGGAAGCGCGCCTCCATCCAAATGATCAAGGCCAAGGATGGCGAGATGGACCTGCGCGGCTACGCGGCCCAGGGCATTCCCATGCCGGTGGCCTACATCTGCGGCGCGGAGCCGAGCCTGTTCCTGTGCGCCAGCACCCTGTTCGGCCTCACCGAGAGCGAATACGAAATCGCCGGGGCGCTGCGCGGCGCGCCGGTAGAGGTGACCAAAGCCCTGACCAACGACATCCTGGTTCCGGCCGCCGCCGAACTGGTGATCGAGGGTGAAATCATGCCCGGTGAGACCCTGCAAGAAGGGCCGTTCGGCGAGTACACCGGCCACTACTCCGGCAAAGAATTCCCCAAAGAGTACATCAACGTCAAGGCCATCACCTACCGCGATAGCCCCATCCTGTGGTCCACGACGGTGGGCAAGCCCGTCACCGACACCCACATGATCATGGCCGTCAATCGCACCGCCTCGCTGTGGAATGACCTGAAGGCCATGAACATCCCCGGCATCAAGGCGGTCTACGGGCCGCCGGCCAGCGCCGGACGAATGCTGGTGATCATCTCGATGAAGCCGATGTACCACGGCCACTCCACCCAGGTGGGGCTGGCCGCCTTCGCCACCACCACCGGCAACTACGGCCTCAAGACGGTGATCCTGGTGGACGAGGATATTGATCCGGAGAACATGGATCAGGTGATCTTCGCGCTGAGTTTCAAGTATCAACCCGACTTCGGCACGCAGATCATCAAGCGCGGGCGCTCCACGCCGCTCGACCCGTCGCTGCCCATTGGCGATGCGCGCTACATGACCTCGCGCATTATCCTGGACTGCACCACGCCCTACGAGTGGAAGGAAAAGCCGAAGCCGATTTTCCTGGACGAGAAGATGCTCCAATACGTCAAAGACCACTGGGACGAGTATTTCAGCGAGGAGGCCGCCGTGACCCTGCCGCAGCGTGTGGCCGAAATGGCGCCGGCCCTGAGGTAGCTGCGATGGGACCCATTGACGGCATCGTCTTCGACATTGATGGCTGCGTGGCGCGAGGCAGCCGCGTCCTGCCCGGTGTGCCGGAGACGTTGGCCGCGCTGCGGGCGCGCGGCATCCGCTGCGCGTTTCTCTCCAACGAGAACATGAGCACGCGCGCGCAGGTGGTCGAGAAGCTCAATGGCATGGGCATCCCGGCCAGCGCCGACGACGTGGTGACCTCGTCCATCATCGCCGCCGAAGTGACCCGGACGCTGCACCCCGGGGCCAAAGTCCTGGCTATCGGCGTAGCCGGAGTGATCGAAGCCCTTCAGTCGCGTGGCGTGGCGTTGGTTGACCGCGAACACGCCGCCGAAGCCGAGGTGGTGGTGATGGGCAAAGACCCGGACTTCGACATGAAAACCCTCGAGCTGGTTTGCCGGGCGATCTGGAACGGCGCCGAGTTCATCGCCACCAACGGCAAGGAGCCACTCGTCACCGGCAAACCATCGAAATGGGCCGGCGAGATGGCGATGAAGGCGGTGGGCGTCCCGCCGGAGCGAGGAGCGGTGGTCGGCGATCAACTCGAGCAGGACATCGCGATGGGCAAGCAGGCCGGGCTGTTCACCATCCTGGTGCTCACCGGCGTGACGACCGCCGAACAGGCGGCCGCCGCGCCCGAAGCGTTGCGGCCGGACCTCGTATTGCCCGACGTCAATCACTTGCCGGCGTGGCTTGATGGTCGCCGGTGACGGCGCTCGGCGTCCAAAGGAGGCGGTTATCAAGAAACTCGAACTCACCCGTCGCTCATACACCTCCGCGCTGTCGCGCCCGGGCAGCCAGAGGCCAGATTAACCACGGGCCTCTTCGTCTCCCTGAAAGAGGAGGAATAAGACATGGCCGGCACAAATGGCAGGGCTTTCCCCAGCCCCTTTGAAGTTCCAACTCCTCCCGGCTGCGAGGGCTGGGAGGAACTTTACCCCTATTACTATCTGTTCAGCCAGGACCGGCGCGAGTTCGAGGAAGGCAGGTTCTGGTTTCAGGACGGCATGCACCACCCCGAGCCGCTGTACCCGTTCGACACCATCACCAGCGAATCGTGGTGGGTGGCCCTGGGACAGAACAATACGCGGGTGTTCATCGTCCCCCCGGCGTTGGGGATCGATCAGCGCGTCGTGAACGGCTATCTCTACATCACCGCTCTGCCCGTCGCCGATCCGAACGACATCCCCGCGCGCGTCGGCCACTTCATGGAGCGCGCCGGCTACTACTACCAGAACTGGAACACGCTATACGACCAGTGGGTGAAGAAAGCCGAGGAAACCGTCGCCGAGTTGAAGGCGATCAACGTACCCGACCTGCCGGAGATGGAAGACCTGGAGACGGTGGTGAAGAAGGGCCGGGGCATCACCAGCGCCTACGATTTGCTCACGGCTTACAACCGAACGATTGAGAACATGCACAAGATGTGGCACCTGCACTTCGAGTTTCTCAACCTCGGCTACGCCGCCTACCTGACCTACTTCGGCTTTTGCAAGAAAGTCTTCCCCGACATCGCCGACCAGACCGTGGCCAAGATGGTCTCAGGCATTGACGTGATCCTTTTCCGGCCCGACGAGGAACTGAAGCGCCTGGCCCAATCCGCCGTGGACCTGCGCGTGGCGGGTGTCTTCAAGAAGACGGTCAACCCCGACGAGGTGATCGCCGAGATGGGCAAGTCCGATGGGGGCAAGAAGTGGCTGGCCGAACTGGAGAAGTCGAAAGACCCGTGGTTCTACTTCTCCACCGGCACCGGCTTCTACCACCTGCACCGCTCGTGGATTGACGACATGACCGTGCCCTGCCTCGCCATTCGCGGCTACATCGAGAAGATCGAGAAGGGCGAAACTCTCGCCCGCCCGATGGCCGCCATCCAGAAGGAGCGCGACAAACTGGCCGCGGAGTACACCGCCCTCCTGCCCACCGACGAGGACAAGAAGGCCTTCCAGGAGCAGTTGGGCCTGGCCCGCACCGTGTTCCCCTATATCGAGAACCACAACTTCTACGTGGAGCACTGGCACCACACGATCTTCTGGAACAAGATGCGTGAGTTCGGGCGTTTGTTCGTCAAGCATGGCTTCTTCAAGGAAGTGGACGATCTGTTTTACCTCCACCGCTACGAGGTCCAGCAGGCCATCTACGACTTGATCGCGTCGTGGGGATCGGGCGGCGAGGCGCGCGGGCCCAAATACTGGCCGCCCATCGTCGCGAAGCGCAAAATTCTATTCGAGAAACTCAAGAACTGGGCGCCGCCGCCGGCGCTGGGCGAGCCGCCGGAGGTCATCACCGAGCCGTTCACCATCATGCTGTGGGGCATCACGACCGACAGCATCAAGAGTTGGCAGAAGCCGCAGCCGAAGGCGGGCGAGGCGAAGGAACTAAATGGCTTCGCCGGATCGCCGGGGGTGGCCGAAGGCCCGGCGCGGGTGATCACGAGCGTGGAACAGCTGCGGGACGTGCAGCCGGGCGAAATCCTGGTCTGCCCCATCACCACCCCGTCGTGGGCGCCGGTGTTCGGCCGCGGCTACGTGCTGGTGGCGGTGGC
>JACQED010000067.1 GCA_016200785.1 Chloroflexota bacterium | reverse complement strand
GGCGCGGCGAGCGCGGAAACGAGTGCGGCTAATCTGAGTGAGGTCATCCCGCGCTGGCTGATGCTCCTCGGCGCGGCGATGGTCGTCGGCGGCTACGTCTTCTCGGCGTATGTCTGGCGTCCCGCCTGGAGACAAATCGTCTACCGGCAACCAGATCGCGCCATCGAACTCTTTCACTCGATCAAACGGGCCGGCATGGCCCGCAACATTGGCGGAAGCCTGGGAATGCTTTTATGGAGCGCCAGTGTCGCCGGGAATCTGACCCTTGCCCAGGCAATCTTCGATCCCGCGCTTGGCAATTTGCTGTTCGGGACGCGCTTCGGTCTCCTGTGGTTGAGCGGATTCGCGTTGGCGCTGCTGATGATCCTGTCGGCGGAAAAATGGGAGCCGTGGCTCAGGTACGTCCACCCACTGGCCGCCGCCGGAATATTACTCACGCACGCCCTGAACACTCACGCCGCCGCCGCGCCCGATCCATTCCTGGCCGTCTTCTCGGACTGGTTGCATCTTGTCGCCGCGTGCATTTGGATCGGCGGCCTCGTTCACTTCGCCCTCGGCTTACACTCCGTGCGCCGCCTCGATCCAGCCAGCCGGACTCGGCTCGCCGCCGGACTCGTCCCGCGCTTCTCGAACGTCGGCCTGCTGGCCGTCGGGGCGCTGGCGTTCACCGGTCTGTACAACGCTTCCCTCACCGTCGGCTCGTTCGACGCGCTGTTCAACAGCGAGTACGGGAGCGCGCTCCTGCTCAAACTGTGGCTCGTCCTGCCGCTGATCGGACTGGCCGGGATCAACTTCCTCGTCCTCCGGCCTGCGCTTGAAGCGGATCGCGACTCCGGATCGAGCGACGGGCGAATGACGCGGCACCTGTCTTTGACCGTGACCGGGGAGATGCTTCTCGGCGCGGGCGTTTTGCTGGCGGCGGGATCGTTCGCGACGCTGCCTCCGGCGCGGACGCAGACCCGCGGCCTCACACTCGTCGCCAGAGCCGACGATCTGCGCGTGACGCTTTCGATCGCGCCGGGCAAGGTCGGCGTCAATCAGTTCGACGTCCGCCTGACCGACCTCTCCGGCGCGCCGGTGGTTGACGCGGCTGAAGTTGCGCTTCGATTCACTCCGCCGCCGTCAGGCGAGTCGGCACGCAGCGAATTGAGTCTCGAAAATCAAAAGGATGGGCACTACGCCGCGCCGGGGAGTCACCTCAGCCCCGCCGGACAATGGCGGGCGCAGGTGGCAGTGCGGCGCGCGGGACGCTACGACGCTTTTGCGGAACTCAATTTTTCAGTTGTGGCGCCTTGAACTATGTGTGGGGGTCAAGCCTTCTTGTTGTTGAGGCCCATCACGTCGAGGAATACCGGCACGAGGCTAGGGTCGAAAAGCGCGCCGGCCTTGAGCGTCATGAATTGGCCGACCTCAGCCGGGGAGCGGGCCGGGTGGTAGGGCCGCACCGTCGTCAGCGCATCGTAGACGTCGGCCAGCGCCAGAACGCGGCCCTCGATGGGAATTTCCTGACCGGTCAGGCCGCGCGGGTAGCCGCCGCCGCTCCAATGTTCGTGATGATAGAGAATATACGGCAGCGTGCCCTGTAAGTGAGCGATGCCGCCGACGATTTTCGCGCCGGCGGTCGGGTGCTGTTTCATCAAAGCCCATTCTTCGTCGCTCAACGGCCCGGCCTTCTTGAGGATCTGATCCGGCACGATGATCTTGCCGATGTCGTGCAGGCGCGCGCCGAATTCCAGATTGCGAATGTGGTCCGGCGGCCAGCGCATCGCCTCGGCCATGCGCAGGGCATAGGCCGTCACCCGCTCGACGTGACCCCGAGTGTATGGATCGCGCCCCTCGATCGCATTCGCCAGCATCGTCACCGTGTCGAGATACGCCTGGCCGATCTGCGCGACCTGCACGTTGGCGACTCTCAGCAGGCGGGCGTTGACGATCCGCACCAGATCGTCGCCCTCGATGGGCTTGGTCAGATAATCTTCGACGCCGAGTTCGCGCCCGGCCTGAATATCCTCCGCGCTGTCGTTGGCCGTGAGAAAAACGAACGGGATCGGAACCCAGGCCGGGTTCTGGCGCACGGCCTTGTAGAACTCGATGCCGTTCATGCGCGGCATGTTGATGTCGGACAGAATCAAGTCGGGGGTGATGCGCTTGAGCAGCGCCAGCCCGGCCTGGCCGTGCTCGGCCTGATGGACGGCATAATTCTCGGCCTCGAGTGCGCGCGCCAGCACCTGGCGGACTTGACTGCTGTCCTCCACCAAGAGAATTTGTCTGCGTTGCGGGAGCGGGGTCGTGCCGGGTCGCGTCGTCACGGCGCTAAGTATCTCACAGGTTTTCAAAAATGAAAATCAAATCGTTTGTCCTACACGCACGGGTGACGCCCGTCATCCGAGCCGGGTGACATGCAGCCTTAGGAGAATGCGAGGCTCAGGTGTAAACTTCTCCCATCCAGTCCGAATCAAGGAGAACTCAAATGGCGGTCACTGCCCAGGAGACTTTCGAATACCATCGCCGGGGCCGGCCCGGCAAGATCGAAGTTGCGGCGACGAAGCCGATGCTCACCCAGCGCGATCTGTCGCTGGCCTACACGCCTGGCGTGGCCGAAGTCGTGCTCGAAGTCGAGCGCCGCCCCGAGGCCGCGTACGATTACACCGCCAAAGCGAACCTCGTGGCCGTCGTCTCCAACGGGACGGCCATTCTCGGGCTGGGCGATCGCGGCCCACTGGCCGCCAAGCCGGTGATGGAGGGCAAGGGCGTGCTCTTCAAGAAATTCGCCGACGTCGACGTATTCGACATCGAACTCGACACGCACGATCCCGACGAGATCGTCCGCGTCGTCAAAGCCATCGCGCCCACCTTCGGCGGCATCAACCTCGAAGACATCAAAGCGCCCGAGTGCTTTCACATCGAAGAGACGCTCCAGGCGGCTCTCGACATTCCCGTCTTTCACGACGACCAGCACGGCACGGCCATCATCTCCGGCGCGGCGCTGTTGAACGCGCTGGAGATCATCGGCAAGCCCATCGCCGATCTGCGCGTGGTGATCTCCGGCGCGGGCGCGGCGGCGATCTCGTGCGGCGAATTGTACGTCAAACTCGGCGTGCGACGCGAGAGCATCGTGCTGGTGGACACGAAAGGCGTGGTGCGCGCCGGCCGGCGGGAGGGGATGAACGAGTACAAGGCGCGCTTCGCGGCGCAGACCGACGCCCGCACGCTGGCCGACGCTGTGCGCGGGGCCGACCTGTTCCTCGGCCTGTCGGTCGCCGATATTCTCACCCCGGCGACGGTGAAGACGATGGCGGAACGTCCCCTGATCTTCGCCCTCGCCAATCCCAACCCGGAGATCAAATACGAACTGGCGAAAGAGGCCCGCCCCGACGCCATCGTCGCCACCGGGCGCAGTGACTACCCCAACCAGATCAACAACGTCCTCGGCTTCCCGTTCATCTTTCGCGGCGCGCTCGACGCGCGGGCGCGGGCGATCAACGACGAGATGAAACTGGCGGCGGCGCGCGCGCTGGCCGCGTTGGCGCACGAAGACGTCCCCGACGGCGTGCTCACGGCGTACAACCTCACCTCGCTCAAGTTCGGCGAAGACTATTTGATTCCCAAGCCGCTCGATCCGCGCGTGCTGTTGTGGGAGGCCCCGGCGGTGGCCGAGGCCGCCATGCAAAGCGGCGTCGCGCGGCGCACGCTCGACATCGCCGAGTATCGCGAGTCGCTGGCCGCGCGGCAGGGGCAAGCCCAGCGCGTGCGGCGGTTCATCATCAACCGGGCCAAAGCCGCGCCCAAACGCCTCGTGTTCGCCGAGGGCGAGGAGTCGAAGATCATCCGCGCCGCCGCGATCGCCGAAGAGGAAGGGATCGCCCACCCGGTGTTGTTGGGCCGGCCGGAATCTGTCCGCCGGAAAGCCGGCGACCTCGGCCTGCATTTCTCGCCGGAAGTGATCGACCCTCGGGCCTCGGACAAATTGGAGTCTTACGCGGAGGCTTACTTTGCCCTGCGCGGGCGCAAAGGCGTGACGCTGGCGCTGGCCCGCGAACGCATCCACGAGCCGAATCTGTTCGGGCTGATGATGGTGAAGTGCGGCGACGCCGACGCCTTCGTGTCCGGCTTGACGTATGAGTACCCGGAAGTGATCCGGCCCGCCCTGCAAATCTTTCACACCCGCCCCGGCGCGCAGCTGGCTTCGGGCGTGTATCTCGTGCTGGCGCGCGAGCGCGTTTACGTTTTCACCGACGCGACGGTGAACATCGCTCCGAAATCGGAAGACCTGGCCGAGATCGCGATCCTGGCCGCCGACTTCGCCGCGCAATTGAATCTGCCGCCGCGCGTGGCGATGCTGTCGTTCTCCAATTTCGGCAGTGTGCCGCATCCGCTGGCGGCGAAAGTCACGCGGGCGGTCGAGATGGTGCGCGCCTGCCGCCCCGATCTGGCGGTGGACGGTGAGATGCAAGCCGACGTAGCGATCGTGCCGGAGATGATCGAGGAGCGCTTCCCGTTCAGCGCGGTGAAAGACGCCAACGTGCTGGTCTTCCCCGATCTGCAAGCGGCGAACGTGGCTTACAAACTCCTGCAAAGGCTGGGCGGCACGCAGACCATCGGCCCGATCCTGCTGGGCGTGGGCGCGCCGGTGCATGTCCTGCAAGCGGGAGACGACGTGGATGAGATTGTCTCGATCGCGGCGGTGGCGGTGATGGACGCTCAGAGTCGTGAGGCGTAAAGGGTGGAGGGTGAAGCGTGAGACGTGATACGTCACTGACTCGAAGACACAAAGTAATGTCTAACGCCAAGATGCCAAGTGTTTCTTTGCGCGTAAGCGTTCAGGTCATGCGGCCCTTTCTAACCACCAAGACACAAAGACACACCCGTGCTCGCACGCCCGAGTGCGGGCAAAGACACCAAGTTTCAGTTTCACGACGCTTTCTTTGTGTCCTTCGTGTCTTCGTGCCTTCGTGGTAAAGGTCTGGCGGCGGACTGAACGGTTACCTTTGCGCCTTTGCGTCTTTGCGTTAAATGACTAACTGCTCGTACAGCAATTCTTCGCTCAACTCCGGCACGACGGTGTGATTTGACCTCAACGTGAGCGCGGCGGCGGAGACGCCGAGGCTCACCGCCTCGTCCACCGGCACCTCGTGCAACAAGCCGAAGATGACGGCGGCGGTGAAGGCGTCGCCCGCGCCGGTCGAGTCCACCACCTCCGCGCGCAGGGCGGGAATGTGGCCGCTGACCTCGGCGGTGGCGTACCCCACGCCGAATTCGCCCAGCGTGACAACCGCCAACTCGACTCCGCGCGCGACGAGGTCTTTGGCAACTACCACCGCGCGATCGCTGTCCTCGCGCGCCAACTCGCAATCGCAGATCGCCGCAGCTTCGGCGGCGTTCGAGATCAGCAGGGCAAGGTCGTCGAGGTGCGGGATCAAACGCGGCGCGAGGGGCACCGAGGTCGGGTCGGCGCAGATCGGCAATTTGGCCGAGCGCGCGAGCGAGATCACGGCGGCGATGGCCTCCGGGGCGAGGTTGGCGTCAATCATCACGCACGCGGCTTCCTTGAACAATAATTTCTTTTCGCGCAGGAACCTGGGCGTGAGCGCGGCGATGGCCGACATCTGATCTACCGCGACGTGCAGAGCGGCGCGCTCGTCGAGCACGGCGAGGAAGCCGCCGGTGGAGGCGCCTGGCACGACGAGGGTGTGGGCCGTGTCAATTCCCACGCTCGCCGCGTGCGCCAGCAGACTGCGGCCGCCTTCGTCGTCCCCAACCGCCGTGAGCAGAACGGTGGGCACTCCGAGGCGCGCGAGATTCTCGGCCGTGTTGCGCGCAACGCCGCCGAAGGCGCGGCGGATTCGTCCGGGCGCAGAGCTGCCCGTGGACAGCGGCCCGGCAGCCCGAGCAATGGTATCCACGCTGGCCGAGCCGATGACCAACACGGGGCCGGACGGGTTAGGCGTATTCATTTTTCACAAGGATGTCGCCGTAGGCTCAGTATCCGACGCGGCGGCAGCGGACTGTTTCCGCTGTCGAGCCTGGCGCAGTATATCGTCGAACAGCGCCTGGCCGATGGCCGGTCCGGCGCGGGAAATTTCCTCCAGGGTCTCCGCCAATTCGACAAAATACAGATCGTCAGTTCTGGCGTCGGCCCCACCCTGGCGGCGGGTGTGCTTGACATTCAACGTGTGCAACCGTTCTTCGCCCCGCAAATATTCTCTCTGTCGCAGACGTTCGGCCTGAGCTTCTGCCTCGGTCACGTTCACCAGGTACTGCCAGGTCGCCCTCCAGGTCTGGATGAGCTGAGTGGCGACCTGAGACGGTGTTTCGAAGTGCCCGAGGCCTGCCCACAGGATTTCAGCCCCCATGCCGGCGAATTTCTTCCTGGTGGCGGCCCTGCCGAACTCGGCGTGCATCTGGTCGCGCGGGGGGTCGGTTTCGGTGTCGAAGCCTATCAGTTCATCGAGCCGGCGCTGGCTGATCATCGCGCGGATCTGGCCGGCCACCGCGCCCGCCACCGAATCGGCCCAAGACGCCATCGGGCCTGCTCCAACCGTCCGGTTGTAGGTCGCCTGGCGCAGAGCCGAGACCAAATAGGGATAAGGTTCAGCCTCAGTCCGAGGGCGGCCGGCGCGCAGTCGAAATGACATCCGCACATCTTTGACCGTGACCGGAATGCCATCTTTGCTCATGGCTTTGACCTCAGGCATTTCGCGGTATTGATCGCGCAGATCGAACACCTCGCGCAATGTTTCGAAGCGGCGAATGAAGTGCTTGCCCGGCCCGACGATCGAAGACGGCCCGGCGCAGTGCTCGAAGACTGCGGCCATGCCGATTCCCAGGTCCACGACGCCCGGCCCGCCGATCTTGATCAGGGGATTGTCGGCGCTGCCCGGCTCGGCCTTCCCGTCCCTTATTTCGAGATTGGGATAGCCCTGGCCGAAGAGCGAGGCCATGAGATACTCGTTTGCGAGCGGCATGTTGTTCAATTCGAACAGATCGTTGACGAACGCGGCGCCGACGCGGATGGCAACGATGAAGCCAATCGCGGGCAGTAAGGCATGGCGCACGACCTCGCGCGTAAGAAAACCAGCCAGGAACCGGGCGATCGCCTGAACGTTGGGCGGGGCATCCATGCCGATCTGGTAGACCCACGGGCTGGCGGTGAGCGCTTCGGTCATCCGACCGAATACCACGAACAGACCAATCGCGCAGAGCGCGGCGGCGAGCCGGGTCATTCCCCAGTCTCCATCGCCGTCGACGAAATGCGTGGCGTAGTACAGCACCCGCCAGCGAATGTGACTGAGCAACTCGACCAGGGACTCTGGCAGGCGAGCTCTCACTTGGCCGACTCCTCTGTTCCAGCCTCTGCGGCTGTCGTCTCAGCGCCAGGCCCATCCTGCCCGTCGGCGTCTTGCGCCGGCCCGGCCGCGCCAGCCGGGTACTCGCCCTCGGCGGCTTGCTCGAACTCTTCCTCCGACAGACCCAGCCAATCCCGAACACTGGTGAAGATGCCAGGCCCAATTCCACGGAACGACTTGCGAGTCTCAGAGTCCGACATCAACTGACGGACCGCTTCCATAATGCGAAAGCCGATGTCTCTTTTGTCCTCAGCCGTCATCTGAGCAGTCCGATCGGACATCGCCTTCATCAAGGTCGCATCGACCTCTTCCCGGGCGGTATAGCGGGCGCGCTGTTTGATCTTGTCAGCCTCCGCCTCTCCGGCGACCAGTTTGATCTCTGCGCGCTTCTTCCACTCCGCTTCCCAGGTAAGCACTCTCTGTTTCTGAACTTCGGCGTGCAAGTCAAACGCGCCGACTGACACGCCGAAAACCTGGATGCCGTGTTCCCTCAGAACAGGCGATTCGCTTACATCTTCACTCAGGCGTCTAATGAAGTCGCCCAACGACATCGTCTCAGGGAAAGCGTTAGAGACGCTCGGGCGGAAAAGGTCATCGAGTTTCTGGCGCGCGAGCAGGTCGCGGAAGTGTTCTGCCGCCACCAGAGGCGGCAAATCGGTCCAGGCCAACGGGACGTCCTTGCCGACCGCGCCGCCGTACACCGCTTGAAAGGCGCTCCTGGCATTGAAAGAATACGGGCGCCAGCGGCGCGACGCGGCCCCGCCAGCGCCCTCCGGCTTTTCGCCGCCGGCCGCCAGCTTGAAGGTGACGCCGATGGTGGTTTCGACCTTGATGCCATCTTTCGTCAGGGCGCTCGCCGGCACGTTGCGCGATTGCTTGCGCAGGTCGAGGGTGGCTTTGATGGTCTCGTGCGGCTTCATATATACGACCCCGGGCCCACAGGCGCGCGAGAACTTCAACCCCTTTTCCAAGACGACCGCGCTCGCATTGTCCACGAGAATCACGCCCGCGCCGGCCCGCTTGAGTTCTTCCGGCGTGCCGACCAACTTGCCATCCTTGACGAAGACGACCGGCCCTTTGTCGCCAAAAGCGAAGCCAAAGATGCGCGAGATGGCTTGCACCCGCTCGTCCCAGCTGGCGACCGGTAATGAGAACTGCGCGATCAAGATCAACCCGGTGACGAACATGAAGCCGAAGCCGAAGAGGTCTACCGCAAAGCCAATCGGCGACTCCCACGGCAGGCCGTAGTTCAGTCCGACGATTACGCCCAAGACCACCAGCAGAGTCAGCGCCAGACGCACTCGAGGGTCTTTGAGAAAGGCCAGGTTCATCGGCTTGATTGTATAACGAAGGGTGCAGGGGGACAAATCGCAACGGGTGGCCGGGCAGGGGGGAGCGGCCCCGCAAATGGGGCCTGCGGTCGCACGGGCGCAGGGGAGAGAAGCGATAGAAGTGGTAGAATTCTGGTCAATCCACAGGAGGATTCGATGAAACGCAAACTGTTGATACCGGTGTTGCTCGCCTTGCTGCTGATCCCGGCGCTGGCTTGCCAGACGGTGCTGCGGGCGCTGCAGCCCAGCCTGCCGATTCCGCCCGGACTGACCGAACTCGGCACGGCGCTGCCGGGCGTGCTCGAAGGCACGCCGATCCCGCTGCCCGAACTCATGACCGCGATCCCGGCGTTACCCGGCGGCACAGCCGAAGCCCCGCCCGATATTCCGGTGGTCGATCAAAAGGAAAATCTCGTCGGGTCGCAGTTCCTTGTGTCGTACCAGACATCCATGGCTTTTGACGATGTCGTGAAGTTTTACAAGGATCAGATGCCGGCGCAGGGTTGGCAGGCGGGGGAAGCGCCCCAGGCCGTGAAGGGCTTCGCGGTTCTGAATTACGTCAAAGACAAGCGAACGGCCACCGTGACTGTCAGCGGCGCGGAGGGGAAGACGGCGGTGATCATCGCAATCCAAGAGCAGTAACGCAGCAAAAGGGAACAAAAGGAAACGAAGGAAATAGGGGAAATCCTCTCGGGCGCGGCATTTCCTTTGGTTCCCTGTATCCTTTAGGTAACCGTTCAGTCCGCCGCCAGGCCTTTACCACGAAGGCACGAAGACACGAAGGACACAAAGAAAGCGTCGTGAAACTTGGTGTCTTTGTGTCTTGGTGGTTAGAAAGGGCCGCGTGACCTGAACGCTTACTCCTTTAGTTCCTTTCGTTCAGCGGCACGAACTTTACACCCGTCGGCCCGACGTACTCAGCGGCGGGGCGGATGAGCGCGGCGTCGGCGTATTGTTCGAGCACGTGCGCCGTCCAGCCGGCAATGCGCGAAACGGCGAAGACGCAGGTGTCGAGGTCAACGGGGACGCCGATGTAGTACAGCATCGGCGCGGAGAAGTAGTCCACGTTCGGGTAAAGTTCTCTGTGCCGGTTCACCGCGCTCTCGACGGCGAGAGCCATATCCACATAGTTGTGGCCTTTGCCGGCCGCATTCTCCATTTTGCGCGCCATCGCCTGCAGGTGACGGACACGCGGATCGCCGGTCTTATAGATGCGGTGGCCGAAGCCCATAATTTTGCGCTTGGTGTCGAACGCATTGTCCACGAACGAATCCACTTTTTCGATCGCGCCGATCTCCAACAGCATATTCATCGTGGCTTCGGCCGCGCCACCGTGCAGGTTGCCCTTGAGCGCGCCGATCGCGGCGGTGACCGCCGAGTGCAGGTCGCCGTTGGTCGAACTGACGACGCGCGCCGTGAACGTAGAAGCGTTGAGGCTGTGGTCGGCCAGCAACACGAGGTACAGATTCATCGCCCGCACGGTCAGTTCGTCGGGCATCTCACCGGTGAGCATGTAGAGGAAATTGGCGGCGTGGTCGATCGAGGCTTTGGGCGCGACCGGCTCTTTCCCTTTGCGCAAGCGGTGAAACGCGGCGACGATCGTCGGCATCTTGGCGGTGAGCCGCAATCCTTTGCGGAGCGTGGCCTCGGGCGAGATGTCCTCGGTTTCCGGATCGCTGAAGGCGAGGGCCGAGACTGCGGTGCGCAGGGCTTCCATCGGCACGGCCTTTTTCGGAAACGAACGAATGAGTTCGAGAATCTGCCTGGGCAGTTTGCGCTCGGCGGCGAGTTCTTTCTTGAATGCGGTCAGTTCGGCGGCGTTCGGCAGTTTGCCGTGCCACAGCAGGTGGACGGCCTCCTCGAACTGAGTCGTCTCGGCCAGGTCGTGAATGTCAATGCCGCGATAGGTGAGCACGCCATTCGTGCCGTCTACCGACGAAAGCGCGGTCTGCGCGGCGACGACGCCGGCAAGGCCTTTGACGAATGTCGAGGGGCTTGCATCAGGCATGGCTGGATCTCCTTACAGAAAAAAGCCGATGACGGCGCGCTCGCGTCATCACCGGCGTTGGATCGAATCAGAAATCGTACGAGCGGGAAAGCATTGGGCGGCATTTTAGCATTGAGAGCGATGGGCGTCAATGATGGGCGTCATGAACGCATGGAAGGGCAGGGGGGCAAGGGGGCACGGGGCAATGAGCGAGTTCGATGTTGCAGAAACTTTTGGGTGGGTATAGACTCTCGCCTGCCATGACCGCGCCAACGCATCACCCTCGCGGAGGTTCGGGCAATTCCGGCGAGTCTTCCCCGCGAGGGAGTCTTTAGTTCACCGCCGCGCGGGTGATGCGCACCGTTGGCCGCGTCAGCGCCGACCCCAAGCTGGTTGACTTATTCGCCGCACGTCAATACAATGTAGCCACTTCGATAAGGTGCTGCGTGACCATCGTAAAGACGCAGATCATCGAGATCGGCAGCCCGTGGGGTATCCGCATCGCCAAAAGGAGGCAGGGATTATCGATTCTTGACAGACATTTACTTTGCAGCATGACATCCCTACGACTGACGAACTGAAGAAAGGACACTGCTATGAAAATCGCCCTCACCCTCCATACCCTGGCGCTCGCCGTCTATGGCCTCGCCCTGCTGTTCATCCCCGATACGTTCTTGGCTCTGTATGCCGTCAGTCTCAGCCCGGGCGCAGCGACCGCGATCCGTTTTCTTGGTGGGCTTGCCACCGGCAATGCGATTCTGAGTTGGCTGGTTCGCGACCAACCCGGGTCGGACAGTCTCAGAGCCATATGGCTGGTATTCGCTTTTGATTGGCTCGTCATACTCATCGCCGGCGTGTTTGGGCAATTCGCAAATACGATGAACGCGCTCGGCTGGAGCACGGTCGTGCTGGCCGCAGTGTGGACAGGAGTCTTTGGCTACTTGCGCTTCATGAAGGCCCAGGGTCGCTGAATCGCAATTGAGCACCATCGAGATGAGAGGTGTATAATCTCTTCGAGTTGCCATCTTTTGTAAACCGGCACGGTCGGGGAGAGGAGACTCGATGAATCCCACAACACCAACTCTGGATGCCGTGTTGAAACAGGCTCGGCAACTTTCGCCGACAGCCCGACTTCAGTTGGCGGAGGAGTTGCTCCACCCTGCGAAGGGCGACATTCGGACAGCGGTCGTTCCGGTGCGCCGGTTCGGGGCCGACACTCAAAAGCGACTACAGGGCCTCATGGATCGAAGCAACGAAGGGGCCTTGACCGCGAAAGAACGGGATGAACTGAAAACGCTAGTAGCCCGCCACGAGAAGTTGATGTTGCTAAACTCCGAGGCTCTCCTAAAAGCGACGCGGCCCGAACTGTTCAATTCATCGGGGCGCCTGATTCAGAAACATCTGAATCGCGCTTTGCGCCAGAAGGCCCAGGCAAGGCGGAACTTGCAGGCGAAGTGACTCGGCTCCCGAATCACGCACTGCGATGACCAGAGTGTCTTCCAGTGCCGCCCAGCAAGTTATCGTCCGTGCCGACTACCATTGCGAATACTGCCGTACACCAAGAGCAATCACAGCCCAGTCCTTTCATATCGATCACATTCTCCCGGCTTCTCGAGGTGGCGAAGCCATCCCAGAAAATCTTTGCTATGCGTGCCCTCGATGTAATTTGCAAAAGGGAGACCCAATCGAGGCTGTTGACCCTCGAACTCGCCGCCGTGTCCGGTTGTTCAATCCTCGAATCGACTCATGGGCAGATCACTTCCGCTGGAGCGCAACTTATCGGCGTATCCTTGGGCGCACCGCCATCGGACGGGCGACGATAGCGGCGCTTGATTTGAACGATGGAGCGCTTATGAAGGCGCGGCAAATGTGGGTATTGCTTGATCTGATCCCCTGAGGAAAAACCAATGGGTGCCGACCTGCTGAATCGCGCCTCGGAACTGAGCCGCGCCAATCAACCCTTCGCCCTCGCCACCGTCGTCCGCGCCGAGAGGCCGACCTCGGCCAAAGCCGGGGCGAAAGCCATCGTCACTGCCGACGGCGCGATCGCCGGCTGGGTCGGCGGCAGTTGCGCCCAGCCCACGGTGATCCGCGAGGCGCTGAAAACTTTGCAGAACGGTGAGCCGCGCTTCGTGCGCCTGTGCCCACCGGAGGCCATGGGCCGCGCGCCGCAGGTCGGCGTGATCGAAGTCGCGCTGACCTGCATCAGCGGAGGCACATTGGAAGTTTACATCGAACCCCATCTGCCCCAGCCTCATCTCGTCGTCATCAGCCATTTGCCCATCGCCGAGGCGCTGGCCGCGCTGGGCAAGGGACTCGGCTACACCGTGACGGTGATGGGCCTGGACGCCACCCCGGCGCGTTTTCCTGAAGCCGACACGGTGTTCGGACATCTTGACTTCTCCCACCTGGTAGAGACGCCCCGCCGGGGCGTCTCTACAGAAACGTTCATCGTCGTCGCCACTCACGGCAACTACGACGAGGAGGCGCTGGAGGGCGCGCTCAAGAGCGACACGGCCTACGTCGCCCTCGTCGCCAGCAGGACTCGGGCTGAGGCGGTGATACAATATTTGCGCGAGACGGGGATGCCCGAGGAGCGATTGGCCCGGATCAAATACCCGGCGGGACTCGACTTCGGCGCGGTGACACCCGAGGAGATCGCGCTGAGCATCCTCGCCGAGATCATCCAGATTCGTCGCCAGCCTTCTGTTTCCCGCCTCCCACTTCCCACTTCTGACCTCCAATCTCCCTCTGAGGCCCTCGATCTCGTCTGCGGCATGATGGTGGAAATTGCGACCGCGCGGTACGTGAGCCAACACGCGGGGGAGACGTACTACTTTTGCTCCGCCGGATGCAAAAGATCGTTCGAGAAAGAACCGGAAACGTACTTGACGAGAGGCGCGTGAGATTCGGCCCCGTTCAACTTGATCGAGCCGAAGGAAAAATCCTCGGCCACAACATCGCCGGGCCGGACGGGCGGCGCTTGCTCAGGAAAGGCAAGCCGCTCACGCCCGACGACCTCGACGCCCTGCGCGCCATCGGGCGCGCGTCGGTTTACGTCGCCGAACTCGAACCGGGTGACATAAGCGAGAACGATGCCGCGCGCCGCATCGCCAACGCGATTGCCGGGCGGGGCCTCACCCTCAGCGGCCCCGCCTCCGGGCGCGCGAATCTTTTGGCGAACGCGCTCGGCATCGCGCGGGTTGACGCCGGGCGATTGGCGCGTATCAACGAGGCCGAAGGCATCACCCTCGCCACTATCCCCGGCCACTCGGCGGCGCGCGCGCGCCAGATCGTCGCCACCGTGAAGATCATCCCCTACGCCGTGCCGGAGCGCGACGTGGCCCGCGCCGAGGCCATCGCCGCCGGCAAGCCCATCGTCCAAATCGATCCCCTGCCCCCCAAGACGGTTGGCCTGATCCTCTCCGGCTCGCAATCCATCCGCGAGCGCATTCAATCCGATTTCACTCCGCCGCTTCGCGATCGGGTCGCCGCCCTCGGCTCGGAAATCACGGCGATTGATTTCATCTCGCTTGAAGATGAGTCCGGCGAGATGACACTGGCCGAACGATTGGCCGACCACGCGCGGGCCGGCGCGGGGTTGATCGTTCTCGCGGGAGAGACGGCGATCATGGATCGGCACGATATCGCGCCGCGCGCGATCGAGCGCGCCGGCGGCGAAGTGACTTGCTTCGGCGCGCCGGTGGACCCGGGCAACCTGCTGATGGTGGGCTACCTCGGCGACGTGCCGATTATGGGCGCGCCGGGGTGCGCCCGGTCGCGCAAAACGAACGTCGTGGACTGGATCATCCCGCGCCTCCTCGCCGGAGATCGCCTCACCCGCGCTGACATCGTCGCCCTCGGGCACGGCGGACTGCTGGAGGAAATCCCGGAGCGGCCGATGCCGAGGGGAGACTCGGGGGGAGAATCGCGTTTGACAATCAAATGAAATTGGACTATAAATCCGGCCCTCTTTGCCTGCATTAAGTCTCGCTTCGCCAATCCTGATGCGTGCTGAACATCCAGCCTATTGTGTGTGAAAATCCAGCGCCCTCGCCCGAGGGGCTTGCCGGATTCTTGATCCTTGCCGGCCAGCGCGGGCCGGACGAATTCAATCTACAAGAGGAGGATACCGATGAAACAAAATGTCTCCATCACCGTCAACGGGGTCAAACGGACCCAGGAGGTCGAACCTCGGCTTCTGCTCGTGCATTTCCTGCGGGACGCCGTCGGGCTAACCGGCACCAACGTCGGGTGCGACACGAGCCAGTGCGGCTCGTGCACCGTCTTGATGGACGGCGCCGCCGTCAAATCGTGCACCGTGCTGGCAATGCAGGCCGACGGGAGCAGTGTGACGACCATCGAGGGCCTGGCCCAGAATGGCAACTTGCACGCGGTGCAGAATGCCTTCTGGGAGAAGCACGGCTTGCAGTGCGGGTTCTGCACGCCGGGCATGATCCTCACCGCCGTTGACATGCTTCAGCGCAACCCCCACCCGACCGAGGAAGAGATTCGGCAGGGGTTGGAGGGCAACATCTGCCGGTGCACGGGTTATCAGAACATCGTCAAGGCGATCCAGTTCGCTGTTGGCGCCGCCATCAAACGGCGCGAAGACCCCCGCTTCATTCAGGGCAAGGGCAACTACGTTGGCAACATCCAACTGTCGGGCATGGCTCACCTGGCGATCAAGCGCAGTCCGTACGGTCACGCGCGCATCAAGAGCGTCAACACCAAGAAAGCGGCGAAACTGCCCGGCGTCATCGCCGTCTTCACCGGGCAGGATTTGATCGACGGCGGTGTCGGCAAACTGCCGTGCGGCTGGAACGTGCCCAACATCAAAGTGCCGGCGCGCTGGCCGCTCGAGGTGGACAAGGTGCGGCACGTCGGCGACGGCGTGGCGGCGGTCGTGGCTGAAACTCCGTACATCGCGCATGACGCGCTCGATTTGATCGAGGTGAATTACGAGCCTCTGCCTGCGGTAATTGACGCCCGCAAGGCCACCGAGAAGGGCGCGCCTCTCGTTCACGACGACGTTCCCGACAACGTCAGTTACACCTGGGGCATCGGCGACAAAGACGCCTGCGACAAGGCCTTTGCCGAAGCCCAGCACGTCGTGGAACTCGAGCTGGTCAACCAGCGCCTCATCCCCACCGCCGTCGAGCCGCGCGCGTGCGTCGCTCAATGGAGCGCCGCCAGCGAGGAGATGACGGTATGGACGACGAGCCAAAATCCTCAACCTATCCGGCTGCTCCTGAGCGCCTTCACGCTCGGCATCCCCGAGAACAGACTGCGCGTGATCTCACCCGACGTGGGCGGCGGCTACGGCAGTAAGATCTTCCACTACCCGGAGGAGATCATCACGCCGTGGGTCGCGCGCAAGATCAACCGCCCGGTGAAGTGGGTCGGCACCCGCACCGAGGCCTCGATGACGGACTCGCAGGGCCGCGATCACGTGACCAAGTGCAAGATGGCCCTCAAGAAGGATGGGACGATCACCGGCATCCACGTTCAGACGTGGGCCAATCAGGGCGCATACATTTCCACCTTCGCCCCGCTGATCCCCACCGCCCTCTACCTCACTCTGCTTTCCGGCCTGTACAAGGTGAAAGGCATCTGGGGCGAGATGTGGGGCACTCTGACGAACACCGTGCCAGTGGACGCCTATCGCGGCGCCGGCCGGCCTGAAGCGGCCTACCTGATCGAGCGGCTGGTGGACATGGCCGCTCACGACCTCAAGATGGATCCGGTAGACCTCCGCCGCAAGAATTTCATCCCGAAGGAAGAATTCCCGTATCAGACGCCGGTCGCGTTCGTCTACGACAGCGGCGACTACCACAAGCTCTTCGACAAAGCAGTGCAGGTGGCCGACTACAAAGGCATGCGGAAAACGCAGGAGGCGGCCCGCAAACAGGGACGGCTGGTCGGCGTCGGCGTCGCCGGCTGTATCGAAGCCAGCGGCCCGGCCCCGTCGCGCGTCGCCGGCGCGCTCGGCTCGGCAGTCGGATTCTGGGAGAGCGCCGTCGTTCGCGCTCACCCGACGGGCAAGATCACTGTCCTCACCGGCTCGCACAGTCACGGCCAGGGGCACGAAACCACGTTCGCGCAGGTCGTGGCCGACGAGTTGGGCGTGGGCATCGAAGACGTCGAAATCGTCCACGGCGACACCGGCCGCGTGCCGTTCGGCATGGGCACCTACGGCAGCCGCAGCGCCGCCGTCGGCGGCAGTGCGTTGGTGAACGCGGCGAAGAAAGTCCGCGCCAAGGCGATCAAGATCGCGGCCCACCAACTGGAAGCCGCCGAAGAAGACCTGGTGTACGATCAAGACAACGGCAAGGTCTACGTCAAAGGCTCGCCGGACAAGGCCATGCCTTTCGGCGCGCTCGCCTTTGCCTCCTACACCGCTCACAACCTGCCGGACGGGATGGAAGCCGGCTTGGAAGAGTCGGCCTTCTACGATCCGGCGAACTTCACCTTCCCGAACAGCGCGCACATCGTCCAGGTCGAAGTGGATCGGGATACCGGCGAAGTGACCCTTCAACGCTACGTGGCGGTGGACGACGTCGGCAAGGTGATCAACCCGTTGATCGTGGACGGTCAGATCGTCGGCGGAGTTGCGCAGGGGGTCGGTCAGGCGCTGTGGGAGCAGGGGGTGTACGACGAGAACGGCCAACTGCTGACCGGCACGCTGAGCGAATACGCGATGCCGCGTGCCCACCAGTTCCCCACGATCGAAACGGCCCGCATCGAAACCGCCTCGCCGCATAACCCGCTGGGCGTGAAAGGCGCGGGCGAGATGGGCACGATCGCCGCGACGGTGGCGGTGGCCAACGCCGTGATGGACGCCCTCGCGCCGATGGGCATCAAGCACATTGACATGCCGCTCACGCCGGAAAAAGTCTGGCGGGCCATGCAGAAGTAGAGGTGAGAGGTCAGAAGTAAGAGGTCGGATGAGTATGAGCCATCCGACTTCCGACCTCTGACATCTATCCTCCAGGAGAAATGCCATGTATTCAGCAAACTTCGACTACTACCGTCCCAAAACCGTCGCCGAAGCCCTCGAACTCCTGCGAAAGAATAAAGGCGCGCGGGTGCTGGCCGGGGGCCACAGCCTTCTGCCTGCGATGAAACTCCGCGTGTCTTCGCCCTCGGCGCTGGTGGACATTGGCCGCATCAAAGGACTGTCGGGCATCAAGGCCAGCAAAGCGGCGGTGAAGATCGGCGCGCTTACGACGCACGCGGCCATCGCCGCCTCGGACGCGGTGGTGAAGGCCTGCCCGATCCTGGCCGAAACCGCCGGGCAGATCGGCGACACTCAAGTCCGCAATCGCGGCACGATCGGCGGATCGCTCGCGCACGCCGACCCGGCCGCCGACTTCCCCACGGTGATCGTCGCGCTCGGCGGCACGCTGACCGCGACGGGGCCGAAAGGCGATCGTGAAATCGAAGCCGACAAATTCTTCAAAGACCTGCTCACCACCGCGCTCAAGCCGGGCGAATTGCTGACCTCGATCAGCATCCCGGCTTACGGCAACTTTCCGGGCATGGCCGGGGCATATCTCAAGCACCGCCATCCGGCTTCAAGTTACGCCGTCGTCGGCGTTGCGGCGATGGTCGGGTTGGTGGGCGGCAAAGTCGCCCGCGTCAGCCTCGTCGTCGGCGGCGCGACGGCGAATCCGGTTCATGCGAAAGAGGCCGAGAAGGCCCTCACCGGCCAGGAGCCGACCGAGGCCAACATCGCCGCCGCCGCCGAGCACGTGGCGATGGCGATCACCCACCCGATGGGCGACGTATATGCTTCGGGCGAATACCGCACGCATCTCGCAACCGTGATGTCCAGGCGCGCGTTGATGATGGCGGCGGAGCGGGCGAGGGGATAAGAAAAGGGGTGGGGGTTGGGAGTTGTGAATTGAAGAGGCCTCCGAGAGTGTCGGAGGCCTCTGGCTATAACCCGATTTTCAGGTGACGGGTATTTTCCTTCGCAGGCTCCTCCGATGGGATACTCAATGGCGGTCGGGGATGAGGCGGGCGAAACCGGCTTTCGTTTTGGACGAGGGTCATCGGATTATTTCATCTATTCACTCGTCTTGACGACCGATGCCGAACGCTTGCGGGATCAACTCAATTGGCTTCGCCGGAAACTTGGCTGGACCGATCGGGAGGAGATCTCGTTCAACAAAACATCCGAAGAACGTCGGCGCAGTTTCTTCGAGGGTGTTCGCCCCTTTCGATTCGTCGCGCGCAGTTTGGTAGTGGACAAGCGAAAGTTGAAAGAAAACCCACCCAGCTAGCCTAGTACCTGTCTAGGCAGGCCACCATCCGGTGACTCTTCGCTGGGTGGGCGAAACGGGTTTCCCCGTTTGTTTTCGTTACCAGTTTACTCAGAGTAGTGACGTTTGTCAAGGGAGAGACAAAAAATGCCCCGACCATTCCTAACCGATCTTGGCGCGTGTATCGAGCAACTGGCCGCCAACGGCGATCTGGTGCGGGTGCGGAGCGAAGTGGACCCCGTCCACCAGTTGGCCGGCGTTGCCTACGCCTTCGAAGGCCGCGAGGTCGTCCTGTGCGAACGGGTGAAAGGCCAGGCCTTCCCCGTGCTCGTCGGCCTGTACTGGAATCGCGCCGCGCTCGCCCGTCTCTTCGGCTGTGCCCTGCGCGATCTGCCCTTCGCAATCGCGGACGCCGTGCAGGAGTGGCAAACCCGGCCCATCGATCCCGAAGTGGTAGATCGCGGCCCGGCCAACGAAGTGATCGAGCCGGAAGTTGACTTGCATAAGTTGCCGATCCCCACGCACGCTCTGGGCGACGGCGGCCCGTACATCGACTCGGCCATCGTCGTCGCCCGCGACCCCGACACCGGCGTGCGAAACGCCTCGATCTATCGCGCGCTCGTCGTCGGCCCCGATCGGCTGACGGTGCAGCTCGACGAAGGGCGGCACGTCCGCGATTACTACGAGCGCGCCGAGAAGCGCGGCCAGCCCCTTGAAGTGACGCTCAACAACGGCGTCGGGCCGGCCGTCCACGTCGCCTCGATCGTTCCTTCATCGGTAGCGCCGATTGACAAAGACGAACTGGGCATCGCGGGCAACATCGCCGGCGAGCCTCTGCGCCTCACCCGCAGTCAGACGGTCGCGGTCGAGGGCATCGCCGAGGCGCAGTTCATCCTCGAATGTGAGATGCTGCCGGAGGCGCGCGAACCGGAAGGCCCGTTCGCCGAGGTGACCGGCTACTACGCCGGACGCGCCGACCGCTGGACGGTGCGCGTCAAGAAGATCACGCGACGCAAGAATCCCATCTGGCACACGATCCTTTCGGGCAAAGAGGTGTTCAACTCGGTCGGGCTGGTGGGCGAGGCGGCGGTGTATCGGCTGGTGTCGCGCCAGGTGCGCGATGTGAAGGCGGTCTACTTCAGTCACGGCGGCTGCGGCTTCTACCACGCCGTCGTCCAACTCAAGAAGAGCACCGAGGGAATCGCCAAGAACGCAATCCTGGCGACGTTCGCTGCCTTCCCCTCACTGAAGATGGTCATCGCAGTGGACGAGGACGTGGACCTCACGAACGCCGAAGACGTGGAGTGGGCGTTGGCGACCCGCTTCCGCCCCGAGACCGGCCTGATCACGATCCCCTTCGCGCGCGGCCACGAGCTGAATCCCTCCACCGACAAGGGACTCGGCATGAAAATCGGGATTGACGCCACCGCGCCCTTCCCGCGGCCCCGCGCCTTCGAGCGAGTGAAGATGGCCGAGGTGGACGTGAGCCAGCTGGAGATTGTGAGATAGGGATATAATTGCTCCAATATCCTGCCGCAAAACCAGAGGCTTACCTTGACCATCAACACTATTGACGACCTGCAAGCCACTCTCCGCGACCAGTTATATATCGCCGACCGAGGGTTGGCGACGGCGATTTACCTTGCGCTCAAATTGGGCCGCCCGCTGTTCCTCGAAGGCGAGGCCGGCGTCGGCAAGACCGAAGTCGCCAAGGTTCTCGCCACACTGCTCGACACCGATTTGATTCGCCTGCAGTGCTACGAAGGGCTGGACGTGCATCACGCCGTCTACGAGTGGAACTACACCAGGCAGATGATGCACATCCGGCTGATGGAGGCGCGCGGCGAGAGGCCGGCTGAGGCCGAACTCTTTGGGCCTGAGTTCCTCCTGCGCCGGCCGCTCCTGCAAGCCATCGAGAACACGCGCGAGAAAGCGCCGGTGCTGTTGGTGGACGAAGTGGATCGGAGCGACGAAGAGTTCGAGGCTTTTCTGCTCGAAGTCCTCTCCGACTTTCAGATCACCATTCCGGAGATCGGGACGATTAAAGCCGAGCGCACGCCAGTCGTCATCGTCACCTCCAACCGCACGCGCGAAGTCCACGACGCGCTCAAGCGCCGCTGCCTGTATTACTGGATCGATTACCCCACGTTTGAAAAGGAATTCGCCATTGTCCGGGCCAAAGTGCCGGAGGCCCCGGAGAGATTGGCCCGCCAGGTGACGGCTTTCATCGAAGAACTGCGCCGCGCCGACCTCTACAAAATTCCCGGCGTCGCCGAGACGCTCGACTGGACAGCCGCGCTCGTGGCCCTCGACCAGAAGGCGCTCGAACCGGGCATCGTCGAAGAGACGCTGGGCGTGATCCTCAAATATCAGGACGACGTGGAGAAGGTCAGAGGGGAGACTGCGAAAGCGATGTTGGATCGGGTGCGCGCGATGAGTTGAGGGAGGTGCTTCATGCCATCGCCTTTTCCCGGAATGGATCCGTACCTTGAAGCCTCGCACATCTGGGAGGACTTCCACGCCAGCCTGGCTTCAGAAGTTCGTAAGCAACTGGCGCCGCGCCTC
>JACQED010000283.1 GCA_016200785.1 Chloroflexota bacterium | reverse complement strand
GCCTCGCTGTACGATTCCTTCGAGAAATCTTTGACGGCGACATCTTTCGGCTCGTACAGCGTCAAGTGCGGCACAGAGTCCTGCGAGACGGCAAACGGAGTCTTGTCGAGATTCATTACCGAATAACCGGCTGGGATCGGGCCAATCGGATCGTCGTCGGTGAACAGGAGTCCGTCAGCGCCGAAGCCCGTCGGGAACTGCTGGCCGGAGTCGGGCGACCAAACGATCAGATTGCCGCCGATCACCTCCTGCTTGTTTTCCGGGTCGGTGATCACGGAGGCCAGATAGTTCGGCCAGCCCTTGCTGCGATCGTCGCCCTCGGCGAACGGGCCGCTGGTGAGGTTCGGCCAATATGCGACGGCGAAGATTTGCACACCGGTGTCCTTCTTGCCATCGTGGTTCACATCGGCGAACGTCGCGCCCGGTCGCTCCGGCAGTTGGAGTTGATACGTGCCCTGCTTCTTCTCTTCGTCGATCTTCAAGTACCCGAGCGTCTGAGAATCCACCGGCATCTCCCACTCCCAATCGCGGGTGACGAATCCGTACATATCGGTGAGAGCCACGGCCTGCTCGACGTAGTAGGTGATGATGATGTCGTTGGTATAAGTGAATTCGCCGGTGACGCGATACGGTTGCTGCGCGGCCGAAGGGGCCGGCGCTTCGGTCGGCGCGGGAGCCGACGTCGGCGCTGGCGCGACCGTCGCCGGTGGAGCCGGCGTGGGCGGCGGGGCGAGGAGTGGCACGCGGCCGCAGGCTGTCGTGACGAGGAGGGCGAAGGCCGCGCACAATGCGGCGAGCGGTTGATTACGAGTCATCTTGTAATTCTCCTTTGCGGATGATTCTACACTATGTTATAATCGCCGCAATTCCATACCTGACCGTGATCGAGAGGAGTAGGCGGCCCGGAGTCTGATAGAGACGGAGGACCGTTGGCTGGAAGCCCCCACAGCGCCCGCCGCCGAACGTAGCTCGTGAGTCCGCCGAAGAAAGGCCGTTGGCCGAGTAGACCGGCGCGGGCCAGCCCGTTACAGCGAACCAAGTGTCCTCCGTTCTCCCCCCTCTCCCTGTGGGAGAGGGTCGGGGTGAGGGGGAAACTGAGGTGGCACCACGGAAGAGGCAAAGCCCTTTCGTCCTCAGCGATGAAGGGGCTTTTTTATTTTTGAGGAAGATGTAAGACCAGATTGTTCGATCATGCGCTTGATCAATTTCTCGTCGAAGTCGTCGTCGTGCAGGTCAACCGTCACTGCGCGAGCTTGGTCCCGTATTGTTCCGGAGTATCGTTCGTGGCTACCAACAGTTCGCGCGCGTTTGAATCCGCGCGCGAGCAAAATGGCAATTACCTCCTTGGGAGTGAGCGTTGGATAGCGTCTAGGCATACACGACTTTCGAATCGCCCTTTGGCACTTGCACCTCATAGGCGACTAACCCATCCGCGCGGCCGAGAAGCAACACGCGCAGGGAATGACCGAGCGTGCGCCAATAGTATCCGAGCCAGTCGCCAAATTTCACCGGCCGCGGAACGGGCAGGCCCTCGCCGCCACGGGCCGCCTGAACGTGATCGAGAATCAGCAATTCCAATTCTTGCATTGCCGCCGGCAGCGTATCGCGTTTGACCAGCAGCATCAAATCGAGGCAGTCAGCATACCAGTGCTCGCCGTCTCGATAGGCATAACAGCGAAAACGATTGACCCGAACCATGACGACCTCCCGCCAACTCCTGCGGGAGAGATTATAACTCCAAACGGGCAACGCACAAACGGGAGAATAGATGCCTGAGTCAACCCTTCCGAAAACTTACGACTTCAAATCCACCGAACGGCGGCTGTACGAATGGTGGGAGACGAACGGCTACTTCAAGCCGAAGGTCGATCCTGCGAAGAAGCCGTTCGTCATCTCGATCCCGCCGCCCAACGTGACCGGCGAACTGCATCAGGGACACGCAATGTTCGTCTCCCTCGAAGACCTGATGATCCGCTACTACCGGATGCGCGGCTGGCCGACGCTGTGGGTGCCGGGGTCGGATCACGCCGGCATCGCCACGCAGCTTCAGGTCGAGAAAGAGATTCAACGCACCGACGGGGTCACGCGCGCGGCGCTGGGGCGCGAAAAGTTTATTGAACGTTGCTGGGCGTGGAAGGCGAAATATGGCGGCATCATCTACCAGCAACTCCGCCGCCTCGGGGCGTCGTGCGACTGGGATCGCGAGCGCTTCACGATGGACGAGGGCCTGTCCCGCGCCGTGCGCGAGGCCTTCGTGCGTCTGTACGAAAAAGGGCTGATCTATCGCGGCACGTATCTCATCAACTGGAGCCCCGGCTTGCAGACGGCCGTGAGCGATCTCGAAGTGGAGTATTCTGAAGAACCCGGCGCGCTCTACTACTTCAAGTATCGCATCGCCGGCAAAGACGGGTTCATCCCGGTGGCGACCACCCGCCCCGAGACGATCTTCGGCGACACGGCAGTGGCCGTGCATCCCGACGACGAACGCTATCGCCATTTGATTGGCGAAACCTGCCTCGTGCCGATTCTCAACCGCACCATTCCGGTGATCCACGACACGCTGGTGGATCGCGACTTCGCGACCGGCGCGCTCAAGATCACCCCCGGCCACGACCCGACCGATTACGAGATCGGCCAGCGGCACGGCTTGCCGATCGTCTCGGTGCTTAACCCCGACGCGACCATGAACGAGAACGCCGGGCCGTACGCCGGGATGGAACGATTCGCGTGCCGCAAGAAACTGTGGGCCGACATGCAAGCCGCCGGCCTGACGATTAAGACCGAGCCCTACACGCTCAACGTGCCCCGCTCACAGCGCGGCGGCGAAATCGTCGAGCCGATAATCTCGACCCAGTGGTTCGTGAAGATCAAGCCGCTGGCCGCCGCCGCCATCGCCGCCGTGCGCGACGGGCCGCCTCACGGCGTCAAGATCGTGCCCGATCGCTTTACGAAGGTGTACTACAACTGGCTCGAAAACATCCGCGACTGGTGCATTTCGCGGCAGTTGTGGTGGGGCCACCGCATTCCCGTGTGGTACGCCGTCGGTGATGGCAAGCCCGATGGAACGATGTTCTGCGCTCGCACCGAAGACGAGGCTTATCAACAAGCGCGGGCGCAGTTCGGCCCCGACGTGAAATTGGAACAAGACCCGGACGTGCTCGACACGTGGTTCTCATCCGGCCTGTGGCCCTTCTCGACGCTCGGCTGGCCCGACGACACGCCCGACATGAAGTACTTCTATCCGACCTCGGTGCTGGAGACCGGCTACGACATTCTCTTCTTTTGGGTGGCGCGCATGATCATGTTCGGGCTTGAGTTCACCGGCCAACCGCCGTTCGACACCGTGTATCTGCACGGCCTGGTCAGAGACGAGCAGGGCCGCAAGATGAGCAAGACCATCGGCAACGTGGTGGACCCGCTGGTGGTGATGGACGAGTACGGCACCGACGCTCTGCGTTTTACCCTGCTCACCGGCTCGACACCGGGCAACGACATGAATCTGAGTCTCGAGCGCGTGGCCGCCCATCGCAACTTTGCCAACAAAATCTGGAACGCCACGAGGTTCGTGCTATCGAATATTGAAGGGCCTGTAACGGAAATCTCAAACTCCAAATCTCAAATCACAAATTACCCGTTACCCGAACGATGGATTGTCTCCAGATTGAATCGCACAATTGCCGATGTCACGCGGCTTTTTGAGGATTATCAGTACGGACAAGCGGGCACGCTGGCCTACGAGTTCCTTTGGGGCGAATTCTGCGACTGGTACATCGAAGCGGCGAAACTGACGCTCAACGACGGCGACCCTCACGGGGGCGCAAGCCGCGCGGCCGCGCAGGCCCGTGCGCGCGGCGTGCTGGTGCATGTGCTCGATCAGGCTCTGCGTCTCCTGCACCCCTTCATCCCGTTCGTGACCGAGGAACTGTGGGGCCACCTGCCTCACCGCGAGGGCGAGGCCCCGGCCCTGATCGCCGCCTCGTGGCCCGAAGCGGGCCCGACCGACGAGCAGGCCGAGCGCGATTTCGGGCTGGTGATGGACATCGTCCACGCGATCCGCAACGTGCGTTCCGAGTACCACGTGAAGCCGGGGCAGAAAATCGCCGCGACACTCGTGGCCGGGGGACAGGCCGAGCTGCTGAAGTCACAGCGCAGCTTGCTCGCCGCCCTCGCCGGCCTCGAAGACGCGCAGTTCCGCATCTTCGAGGCCGTGCCGGAGAAGCCCCGGCGGGCCGCCGCGCTCGTGGTGAAATCGGTGGAGTGCTATCTGCCGCTGGCCGGACTGGTGGACTTCGCCGCGGAAAAGAACCGCCTCGGCAAAGAACTGGCCGAGGCCGAAAAACAGATCGCGCGATCCGAGTCGCTCTTGAATAGCGAGTTTGCCGCCAAAGCGCCGCCGGCGGTGGTGGACAAAGAGCGCGCCAAGTTGACCGCGCTGATAGAGTCGCGCGAGAAACTGGCCGAACGATTGGCGGCGTTGAAATAATCGCTCTGCTTCTCCTCTCCTTCGCCGCCACGCCACTTCTCCTCCGCTGGTGGACGGCGAGTCGATGCCGCGCCCGTATCGTCGCCTCGGCCAGCGCGCCGCCGACCAAAGTCGCCATCGTCTTCGGCGCGGGCTTACGGCGCGACGGCACGCCGACCAGCGTCCTGCGCGACCGGCTGGAGACGGCGGCCGATCTATATTTCGCCGGGACGGTGGAAAAACTGTTGTTGACCGGCGACAATCGCACGAAGGATTACAACGAGCCGGAGTCCATGCGCCGCTACGCCATTGGGCTGGGCGTGCCTGACGCCGCGCTGGCGCTCGACTACGGCGGCCGCAGCACCTACGACAGTTGCTACCGCGCCCGCGCGATCTTCGGCCTCACCGAGGCGGTTCTGATCACACAGGCCTTCCACCTCGACCGCGCGCTGTACCTGTGTGACTCCTTCGGCATCAACGCCGTCGGCGTCGCAGCCAACCGCCGCGTTTACAGCGTGCGCCTCGAACGCTGGTGGCGCCTGCGCGAAGTGTTCGCGACGACCGTCGCATGGTGGAACGTGAACGTCGCGCGGCCCCTGCCCGTGTTGGACGATCCGATTCCGATTGGCTGAGGAGACGACGATGCTGAGAACAAACGGCCTGACAAACAAGTGGTCTGTCCTGTTCGTCGTCGGAATCGCAACCTACATCTCCGCGCTCGATGGGGGCGTGGTGACGGCTACGCTGCCTCTCGTCACGCGCTCACTGCAAAGCACGATCGGCGTGACGCAGTGGGTGATCACGGCGTATCTGCTCGTGATCAGCGCGACCCTGCTGACTTTTGGCCGGCTCGGAGATATGCGCGGTCAGAAGCGCCTCTACGCGGCCGGTTTTGCTGTCTTCACCCTCGGCTCGGCGTTGTGCGGCACGGCCCCGACCGCCTTTGGGCTGATTGCCTTTCGCGCACTGCAAGCCCTCGGCGCGGCGATGCTCTTTGCCAGCGGCCCGGCGATTTTGACGAAGAGTTTCCCCGGCGAACAGCGCGGGCAGGCGCTCGGCATTCAGGCGACGATGACCTACCTCGGGCTGGCGACCGGCCCTTCGCTCGGCGGCTTCCTGGCCGCGCATTACGGCTGGCGCGCAGTGTTCTACATCAACCTGCCCATCGGGGCGTTGGGATTGGCGCTCGTCCCGCTTGTTCTCCCGGCCGACACTGATCTGTCCAGCAACGAACGCTTTGACTTGCTCGGCGCAGCGATCTCATTACTCGCCCTCACGACCCTTCTGGCTGGCCTCAATCAAGGCCCGCGTCTCGGCTGGGGCTCGCCGATCGTCCTCGGACTTCTCGCGGCGGCCGTCGTCTTCGGCGGTGCCTTTGTTCGGGTCGAGCGCACGGCGGCACAGCCGATGCTCGATCTCAACTTGTTTCGCCAGCGCCAATTCTCGTCGGCCATCGTCAGCGCATTGCTCAACTACCTGTGTGTCTTCGGCGGGTTTCTCCTCATGCCCTTTTATCTCGTCGAAGCGCGCGGACTGGCGACCGATCGGGCCGGACTGATCCTGACCGTCCAGCCGCTCGTCATGGCGCTCGTGGCGCCGTTCAGCGGCGGGTTGTCCGACCGCATCGGGCCGCGCTATCCCGCCTCGGCCGGCATGTTCGTTCTGTCGGCGGGGATGTTTTTCCTCTCGACGCTTTCGGCGAACTCGCCTCTGGGCAACGCCGGGCTGGCGCTGGCGGTCGTCGGCCTCGGCATTGGGCTGTTCACCTCGCCCAACAACAGCGCGCTGATGGGCAGCGCCCCGCGCGAACGGCAAGGAATCGCGGCGGGCGTGCTGGCGATCGGGCGCAACGTGGGGATGCTGATCGGCATCGCCACCGCCGGAAGTCATCACGCCTCACGTTTGCGCGCCCCCATCCAACCCCAACTCCGCTGCAATCCCCTTCATCGCCTCCAACACATTCCCGGCGTGATCCCACAGTTGCAGTCCGCCGCCGAAGCAGGCGCGGCTGAAATCGGCAGTCACTTCTTCGACGTGCGCCCGGTTCACCCCGGCGGCGAAGGCCGGCGTCTTCCACTTTTTCTGAATTGATTTCACTTCCACACTGCGGATGTTTTTGTCAGGACGCACGAGGGCGGTTGCCACGATCAGGCCGGTGATCTCGTCGCACGCCAACAGCGCGAAATCAATCGGCTTCTCGCGCTCGACGCCGGTGCCCCCGGTGTAGTGCGAGAAAATGACGCGGATGATCTCCTCGTCCGCGCCGCGCGCACGCAGAATGGGCGCGCCGTCCATCGGATGCTGGGTCAGGTCGGGATGAATCTCCCAGTCGAAATCGTGGATCAACCCGATCAAGCCCCAACGTTCCTCGTCCTCGCCCATCTTCCGGGCGTAAAAGCGCATCGCTGCCTCGACCGACAGCATGTGTCGGCGCAGGCCCGCGTCTTTCACATATTCGGTGACGAGTTGCCATCCGGCTTCACGATTCATGCTCACTCCTCAGAACCACGGATCAACAAAATGACGCCTCCGCAAAGTATAAACGCAATCGTCAACATGGCAAATGGTATAATCCCGATCCCTGACTCCTAATCTCCTGATGCGCTCTCGAAAATTCCTGCCTC
>JACQED010000282.1 GCA_016200785.1 Chloroflexota bacterium | reverse complement strand
CTCATGTTCGGCCCGGTGATGATGCGGACACACTCGCCCGGCTCGAAGATCACTTCGTTGGGCACGAACCGCTCGCCCTCCAGATATTGCTCGACGACCGGATGCCGCCCATCTCTAATTTCTAGTCTCCCATCGTCTGCCAATTCCGGGCGCACGTAGCCGTTCCTCGCCGCAACTTCGGCCAGCGCGGCCAGCGCGTCGAGGCGGGCCAGGGCGCGGGCCGTCGTCAGCAGACGTGAGGCAACCGCGCCGATTTGCGCGCAGACTTCTCTGAACAGCCGAGTCTCGATCTCCGTCACGCGCTCTTCGGCGTTCAATACGATCGTTTCGTACTCTTTCAACTCCGGGGTGATGTACCGTTCGGCGTTGACCAGCGTTTGCTTGCGAATGTAGTCTGATGGGGCCTGCTCGGTCGTCGCCTTCGTCATTTCGATGTAATAGCCGAAGACCTTGTTGTAGCCGACCTTGAGCGATTTGACGCCGGTGCGCTCGCGCTCGACTTTCTCAAGCCCGGCGATCCACTCCCGCGCGCCGCGCGAGGCCGCGTTCACACCGTCGAGTTCCGCCGAGTAGCCAGGCCGGATCACGCCGGGATTGCCGAGGGTGTTGGGCGGATCGTCGGCGAGGGCGGATTGCAGGAGGGAGAGGATGTCGGGGCACGAGTCGAGGTTAGAGGTCAGAAGTCGGAGGTTGGAGGCGGTCTCTGACCTCTGACCTCCGACCTCCAGCGTCTCTTTCAATCTAGGCAGCGCTCCCAGCGTCCCTCTCATCGCGGCCAGGTCTCTCGGAATCGCCGTGCCGCCGAGGACGCGGTTCGTCAGCCGTTCGAGGTCGGCCAGAGGCTTGAGGGCGGCGATGATCTCGGCGCGGAGAAGGGCGTCGGCGTGGAGCGCGGCGACGCCGTTCAATCGTTCTTCAATCGCGGTGATGTCGAGAAGCGGCTGACTCACCCACTGCCGCAAAAGCCGCGCGCCCATCGGCGTCACGGTGCGGTCGAGCACGCCGAGCAGAGAGCCGCGCGCTTGCCCGCCGCGAATCGTTTCGGTCAATTCGAGATTGCGGCGCGTCGCCGCGTCGAGCATCATGAACTCGGTCGGCCCGTAGGTGCGGAGGCCGGTGAGCAAGTTCAGCGCGCCGGGCTGCGCCTCGCGCAGATATTGTATGATCGCGCCCGCCGCGCGAATGGCGAGGGGCAATCCGTCGAGGCCAAAGCCGGCCAGCGAGGCCGACTGGAAGTGATCGAGCAGTGTCTGGCGGGCCTGTTCGAGTTCGAACTTCCACGCCGGGAGGGGCGTACGATTGCCGCCCGTGTTTTCTTCGCGTCCGCCTGCCCCGCCGGCAGTTGCGGGGTCGCGGCTTTGCGGTTCAAATCGGCCTTCGTCGGGAACAAGCAATTCCGCCGGGCGCAGCCTCGCCAATTCGTGTCGGATGAATTGCGCGATGTCGGACGATTGAAATTGCGCGGCGGCGAATTCGCCGGTGGTGATGTCGGCGTAGGCGAATCCGGCGCGGCCCGTTGCATCGCCGGGCTTGGCATCAAAGACCAGCGCAGCGAGGTAGTTGTTGCGCGTCTCGCTGAGCAGGCCCGGCTCGACCACCGTGCCGGGAGTGACGACGCGCGTGACCTCGCGCGGGAAGAGGCCCTTCACCGGCTCGTCGCCCACCTGCTCGCAGATGGCGACGTGATAGCCCTTCTCTATAAGCCGCGCCAGGTAACCCTCGACGGCGTGATGCGGCACACCGGCCATCGGCACGCGCTGATCTTTGGCGACGTTGCGCGAGGTCAGCACGATGTCGAGTTCGCGCGCCGCGAGTTCTGCGTCGGCGTCGAACGTCTCGTAGAAGTCGCGCAGAGCACGCGGAGTTCGCTGAGATTTTTAGAGCCGCTCTGCGTTCTCTGCGAACTCAGCGGTAAAACTTGCTCTGTTTGTAAAGAATTTGGCCTGTCAAGGATTTCAGTCCGCCGCCAGACCTTTACCACGAAGGCACAAAGACACGAAGGACACGAAGAAAGCGTCGTGAAACTTGGTGTCTTTGCCCGCACTCGCCCGCGCCTGTGCGCGAGCGCAGGCGTGCGGAGCACGGGTGTGTCGCCTGCCCCCGTGTTGTTGCGGGGGTGGTGGTTAGAAAGGGCCGCGTGACCTAAACGCTTACCAACCGAGAAAGGGTCAGGCGTTTGGGAGTTTGAGATTTGGGATTTGGAGTTTGGAGTTTGGAGTTTGGGAGTTTGGAATTTGGGGTTTGGGATTTTGGATTTATGCTATACTCGCCACAATGAAGACCTACATCGGCGTGGACCTCGGCGGGACGAATATCCGGGCACAGCGATTCACGGCGGAGGCCGCCTCGCTGGGGCGCTTCGACGTGAAGACCAACGCCGCCGAAGGCCCGAAGCCGGTGCTCGACCGGCTGGTGACCGCCATCGCGCGGGTGATGCCCGCCGACCGCAACGAGGTGGGCGGCATCGGCATCGGCGCGCCGGGGCCGCTCGATCCGAAAGCCGGCGTGGTCATCAAAGCCGCGAATCTTCCCGGCTGGCAGAACGTCCCACTGCGCGACGTTCTCCAGGCGCGCTTCGGCGTGCCCGTGTTCCTCGGCAACGACGCGAACCTGGGCGCTATGGCCGAGTGGAAGTATGGCGCGGCGCGCGGCCACAACGATGTGATCTATCTGACGATTTCGACCGGCATCGGCGGGGGCGTCATTTCCGCCGGGCAGGTGATCGGCGGCGTGAGGGGAATGGGCGGCGAATTGGGCCACACCATCGCCGTCGGCGCGGATGGGCCGATGTGCGGGTGCGGCCAACGGGGTTGCCTCGAATCAGTCGCCAGCGGGCCGGCCATCGCGCGACGCGCGGCGGAGCGCATCCGCGAAGGCGTGCAGTCGCGCATCCCTGCGCTGGCGAACGGCGGGCTGGCGGGCGTCACCGCCGAGACCGTGGGCCGCGCGGCGGCCGAGGGCGATCGGTTGGCGCGCGAAATCGTCGCCGAAACCGGCAACTATCTTGGGCGAAGCATCGCCTCGTTCATGCACATCTTCAACCCGTCCATCGTCGTCATCGGCGGCGGAGTTTCGATGATAGGCGATCTGCTGTTCGATTCGATTCGCGTCGGCGCGCAGAAGCACGCGCAGAGCGAGGCCTACTGGAAGAATTGCCCGATCGTCCCGGCGGCGCTGGGCGAAGAGGTGGTGTTGCTCGGTGGGCTGGCACTGGCGCTGGAAGCAGGGCGCTGACTGACGCCGCGCCCTGGCTGAAACCCATGAGATGAATGCCGGCGGGGTCAGCCTCGTATAAGTCGGGCAGAACGTGGATCGTAACCGTTCAGTCCGCCGCCAGACCTTTACCACGAAGGCTGTTGAGTCTACCCACATACTGATACGCTGAGCGGCGCAAGGGCTCGGGAGGCCAGCGCAGTCGTCGGCGAGATTTCAATCGGCGGGT
>JACQED010000330.1 GCA_016200785.1 Chloroflexota bacterium | reverse complement strand
TCCTGATGTTGGGCGAAGTGGAGTATCCGGGCTGGCGCGCGACAGTGGACGGCCAGCCGACTAACATCGTCCGCGTGGACGGTCTTTTGCGCGGCGTCCCTCTTGCGCCCGGCGCGCATCGAGTTGAATTCGCGTTCGTGCCGGGCACGGTGATCGTCGGCGCGGCGCTGTCTTTGGTCGGGTTGATCGGGCTTGGTGTCATTCTATTTCTGCTTCCCTCTGCCTCCTTCCCTGCTCCGGGAGGCCGCAGTTGAGCATTACCCGCCGCGAGTGGCTGTGGGTCTCCATCGCCGCAACGCTGGTGATGGCGCTGACGACGATTCCGTATGCCATGGGTCTGTCCCGATCAGACGCGGACTGGCATTTCAGCGGCTTCGTCTTCGGCGTTGACGACGGCAACTCGTACATCGGAAAGATGGCGCTCGGCGCGCGCGGCGAATGGCTGTTTCACCTTTTCTACACGACCGAGCCGCACCGCCCGATAGTCGCCTTCGGATTTCATCTTCTCCTCGGCAGGCTGGCCGTGCTCTTCGCGCCGCCGACCGATCCCATCGCGCTGCACGACCGGCTGGTGACGTGGTATCACGCGGCGCGCATCGTCTGCGGCTTCGCGCTGCTTTTGGTTTCGTACCGCTTCTGCGCCGAGTTCCTGCGCTTTCGTTCTCAGCGGCGGTTGGCGTTCATCCTCATCGCCCTCGGCGGCGGACTCGGCTGGCTACTGGCGCTGGCCCGTGTTGGTGGTCTGCCGATTGACTTCTATTCGCCGGAAGCCTTCACCTTCCTCGACCTGTACGGCCTGCCGCACCTGTCGGCGGCGAGGGTGTTGTTGTTGGCCGGTCTTATCTTTTATCTTCGCGGCATTGGGCGCTCAACTGAAAGTCGGAAGTCGGACAGCTCCCCTTCATCCTTCTTCCCGCGAAGCGTTCCTTCTTCCTTTCTGTGGCTTCTCCTCGGCCTCATCCAGCCCCTGTACGTCCTCGTCGGATACGCCATCCTCGCAGCGCACATCGTCGCCCTTAGCCTGTTTCGATTGCCCGTCCGCCGCGCACTCACAGCCGCAATCATCATCGGCCTGATCTCGTCGCCGATGGTGCTCTACACGGCCTACGTCTTTCGCGCCGACCCGATCCTTGCCCAATGGCAACGGCAGAACACGATCGTCTCGCCCAACCCTCTGCACTACCTCGCCGGCTGGGGGCTGTGGCTTGTTCCAGCCATTCCGGGCGCAATCTCTATCATTCGCCGATTCTCGTGGCCCCGACACTCGTCACCTGTCACTCGCCACCCGTCACCCGCCACCCGTCACGCCTCACTCCTCCTCATCGGCTGGTTGGCCGTTGTCCCCTTCTTGCTCTACCTCCCTTACAATCTCCAACGACGACTGGCCGAGGGCGCGCAACTGCCCGTCGTTTGCCTCGCGGTCATCGGCTTGACGGTTGGCCTTGCGCCATGGATCAGGAAACGCGCGCGCCGTTGGATCGCGATCGGCGTCACCGGGCTGAGTGTGCCGACGACGGCAATGCTTCTCTTTGGAGGAATGATCGCCGCCAGCCGACCTGCGCCGCCGATCTTCCTGCCGGGCGACGAGATCGCCGCCTTCCGCTGGCTGGCCGAGCACGCCGCTCCGGGCGACGCCGTTCTCTCGACTTTCGAAATCGGCAATGCCCTGCCCGCCTATGCGCCGGTCGTTGTCTACCTCTGCCACGGCCCGGAGACGGCATTCGCCGACCGGAAGCGCGCGGAAGTGCAGACTTTCTTTCGCGTCGAAACGAGCGACGATGCGCGGCGCACGCTGCTCAACGCAGGCGGCATTAACTTCGTTGTATTCGACGGTCCCGCCAGGAGCGGCGTCTTCGATCCTGAATCAGCCGGGTATTTGCAGCGGCAGTTCGAGATAGGAGAGTTTGCCGCGTATCGGGTGAGGCGGTGAGGCGCGGGTCACTCATTCATTTGCTCTTTGCTGCTCATCTTCCTAACTCGGACAAGCCGAAACCAAACAGGGCTTGCCTTTGAATTTCCGCAAATTTGACT
>JACQED010000066.1 GCA_016200785.1 Chloroflexota bacterium | reverse complement strand
AGCATTGACGCCGATGGGACGAAAAACGGCTACGATCTTGAATTGACTCGGGCGGTGGCCGAGGCCGTGCCGGTGCCGGTCATCGCCAGCGGCGGCGCGTGCCGTCCGCAGCATTTCGCCGAGGCGCTGACGACGGGTGGGGCCGAGGCAGCGTTAGCCGCATCTCTCTTTCACGATAAGGTGTTGACTGTTGGGCAAGTGAAGGCGTATCTCGCCGAGCGCGGGATCGCGGTGAGGCGATGATGGAACTCAAGTGGGACGATCGCGGTTTGATCACGAGCGTGGTGCAGGATGCCATTACCGGTGAAGTGCTGATGACGGCGTTCATGAACGTCGAGGCCCTGCGGCGCACGCAAGCCAGCGGCCAGGCGTGGTTCTGGAGCCGGAGTCGGGGAGAGTTGTGGCACAAAGGGGCGACGAGCGGCCATGTCATGCGCGTGCGGGAAGTGTGGGCCGACTGTGACGGCGACGCTCTGCTGCTCAAGGTCGAGGCGGCCGGCCCGGCGTGCCACACGGGCGAGAAGTCGTGCTTTTTCACAAAGGTCGGAGGCAGGTAAGTGCCAAACGGATCGTTTCTTTACACTCTGCAATCCATCATTCGAGATCGCAAGTCCAATCCGCACCCCGGCTCGCACACCGCCGGCTTGTTCGCGGTCGGGGAGGATGAGATCGTGAAGAAGGTCGGCGAAGAAGCCGTGGAGGTGATTCTGGCGGCCAAAGGGCAAGGGGATGAGCGGTTGATTTCCGAAACCGCCGATCTCTTGTATCACACACTCGTCCTGCTCGCCGCGCGTGGGCTGAGGCTGGAGGACGTGGAAGCCGAACTGGAGCGAAGGCACCGGCGATGAGGGACAGGCAGCACGCAACACGCGGTCGGCTCGAAATCTATCTCCTCGACATGGATGCTGTCCTTCTCCATCCCGGCGGCTATCGCGCGGCGCTCATCGCCACGGTCAACCATTTCTCGACGGCCATGGGGTTGGGCGAGCAGGCGCCTGCGGTGGAAGAGATTGAAGCATTCGAGGCCGCCGGGATCACCAGCGAATGGGACTCGGCGTCCATCTGCATTGCGGCGCTGTTGGCTGCCTCGGCCCACGAGTATTCGGGTGGCTTCTCGGACGCAGCGTCGGCGCTTCGCGGCGATGGGCGAAGGCATGGGCCACGCCCGGATTATCGCGCCCTGGCCGGGCGGGTCGCCGCGGAGTTGCGGCGCGGCGAGTACCCGGCCGAGGCCGCGTATCGCCTCCTGCTGAACGACCGCAGTTCCGACGGCCTGCGCCGGCCATTGGCCGAACTCCTGCTCTACACACGTGACATCCATCGCTCGCCTGTGCTGCCCGTGTTCCAGCAGTTCACGCTCGGCGAAGCGTATGAAGCCACGTATGGCCTGCCGCGAACCATTGAAACCGAGTCGCTGTTGCTCAAGCACGACCGGCCTGCGTTGAGCCATCCCGTGCCGCCCCGATCGGCCATCTACACCGCGCGGCCCTCGAATCCGCCGCGCGACGTGCCGCCCCGATCAGGTGTGGGCTATGCGCCCGAAGCAGAACTGGGCGCGGGTCTGGTGGGCCTGAGCCATCTGCCGCTGATCGGCTATGGGTCGCTCAAGTGGCTGGCCGAAACGGTCGGCGGCGACACTCACCAGTACGTGAAGCCCTCGCCCGTGCACGCCCTGGCGGCGATCGGCGCGGCAACGGGCGCGCTTGAGTCCGAGGCTTTGGTCGCGGCGGAGGCGCTGACGCGCGGTGAGTGGCTCTCGGCGCTGAAGGATATTCGCGGCGGGCGAGGGCGCGTGACGGTGTTCGAGGATTCGGCATCCAGCATTCGCGGCGTGCGCGAGGCCGTTAGCCTGCTGGGCGAGGGCTGGCAGTGCCGGGGCATCGGCATCTCGGCCGGCGGCCCGAAGCGCGAGGCACTGGCCCACGTAGCGGACCGGGTTTATCCGTCGCTGGACGCAGCCATCGAGGAGTGTCGAGGAGAAACATAACGTGGCCCGCGACGCGTGCCACAACCAAGAGGATTAAACCGCCGATAAACACTGATGGACTACGAACTGGCCCGATAATGCCTCTCACTCACCCCGCGCAATCGCTCGGCAGCGGTTTCGGCGGTGATGTCGCGCTGGGGCATCGCCAGCATTTCGTAGCCGACCATGAATTTCTTGATCGTGGCCGAGCGCAGCAGGGGCGGATAGAAGTGCGCGTGCAGATGCCACGCTTCGCGGCCGTGCGGCCCGGCGTCGGTCGGGGCCTGATGGAAGCCCATCGAATACGGAAACGAAATCTCGAAGAGATTGTCGTAGCGGGCGGTGACCCGGCGGAGGAGGTCGGCGAGGGAGGTGATTTGGGCGGGGGAGAGAGAGGGGAGGGAGGGGACGTGGTCATTGGCAATTAGCAACAGTTCGAAGGGCCATACGGCCCAGAAGGGAACGAGAGCGGTGAAGTGGTCATTCGCGGCGACGATACGTTCGCCGTTTTTTGTTTCTTCGACCAGATAATCGCACAGCAGGCAAGTTCCACGATCGCGCAGGTAGTCCGATTGGGCGGCGAGTTCTTTCGCAGGCTCATTGGGCACGTGGCTGGAGGCCCACACCTGGCTGTGCGGGTGCGGGTTGGAAGCGCCCATGATCTCGCCTTTGTTTTCGAATACTTGGACGTAATGGACGAAGTCGCGCTCTCCGAGATCGCGCGTTTGATCGGCCCACGTCAGTATGACGGCTTCGACTTGCGGCAGTGACAGTTCCGGCAGGGTGAGATCGTGGCGCGGCGAGAAGCAGATGACGCGGCACAGGCCGCGCGTTGGCTCAGCCTTGAATAGTTCTGAAGGGGTGACAAGGTGGACGGGTGACACGGTGACCTCACTCACCTTGTCACCCTGCCGGCTGGCGCGTGTCACCGTGTCAGGCAGGATGGCGGCGAAGTCGTTGTCGAAAACGAATGTCGTTTCATACGCCGGGTTGCGGACACCGCCCGCGCGTTCGTTGTCGGGGCAAAGGTAGCAAGTCGGATCGTAAGGAGGAAGACTTTCGGCGCGAACCTTTTCAACTTGGCCGAGCCACGGGCGTCCGGCGCGGTGCGGTGAGACGAGCACCCATTCGCGCGTGAGCAGGTTGAGGCGGCGGTGAGGCAAATCCAGCATGAAATCCCAACTACCAATTTCCAGATCCCCAGTTGGCGACAGTGGCGAACGCCGGGCCAATCACGCCCAATCCACGTATTCGTCCTTCACCCCGCCGCCTGGCTCCGCTCCCAACAGTGTCAGCAACTCGACGATCAACGTCGCCTTCGCGTCGGCATCGCGCTTCGACCACGTCCGGCTTTTGATTTCAATGAAGTAGCCATCCTGCGGCGGGCGGATCAGCTGGTCGAGGTTCACGAAGAACTCGGTGTTCTGATAGACGACCAGCCAGCGTAGGCGGTCTTTCTCGATCGCTCGCTCGCTGGCGGGCTTGAAGTATTCGCGATAGAAGCGGAGGCTGTGTCCCGCCGGGGCGATGAAGCGCGACCGCGACAGCAGCACCGATCCGCCGTACTCGCCCTCTTTCGCCGGGCCAATGTGCGTGAGCCGGGCGCGCACGTTGGTCACTTCGCCCTTCTCGCCGATGAACTCGTCCTCGCGGTAACGCAGCCGCGATCGTTCCGGCTCGTCGAAGAAGAAATAGGTGTCGAACTCGCGGTAGTGAACGTGCCGCACCGTGGAAAGTTCCGGCCCGGTCAGCGCAGCGCGCACCTTCTCCGGGTCGGCGATCCGCGACTTGACCTGCACCTCGAACGACTCCTCCTGCCCCACGCCGCCGATGGCAATCAACTTGTTCAGCGCGCTCTGTTCGCGCTCGATGAGAAACGCGTCGATGCGTCTGGCGTAGTCGCGCGCCGCGAGTTGGAGATCGTCGGGCGCGAGCGTCTTGAGTTCGCGCCCGCGCATCAGCCAACGCCCCTCCACCATCACATCGGTGACGTCTGCGGCCTTCGCGGTGTAGACGATTTGTGAATACACCGCGTTCGGGTCGCGCTCGAACTTGGGTGAGCTGTGGATCGGATCGAGATCGACGATGGCGAGATCGGCGCGCTTGCCGACCTCCAGACTCCCGGTGATGTCCCCCACGCGCAGCGCGCGCGCGCCGAGAATCGTCGCCATGGAGAGCGCACTGCGCGCCGGGATAGCGGTTGGATCGCCACTCACGCCCTTTGCGAGAATCGCGGTCAGCCGGGTTTCCTCGAACATATCGAGGTCGTTGTTCGAGGCCGGGCCGTCGGTGCCGATGCCCACGTTCAATCCGACTTCGAGCATCTTGACGACGGGCGCGACGCCGGATCCGAGTTTCAAGTTGCTGGTCGGATTGTGGGCCACGCCCGCGCCGGCGTTATAGAGTTGGCGGATCTCGCCTTCGTCAACGTGAACGCAGTGCGCGGCGAGGACATTCGCCTCGAAGAGATTCTGCCGCTTGACCCACGGGACGACCGGCATGCCGTACTGCTTGCGCCAATTTTCCACTTCGGTCGCGGTTTCAGAAATGTGTATGTGCAGGACGGCGCCGGTCTCGGCGGCCAGCTCGGCGCAGGCTTTGAGGATTTCGGGCGTGCAGGTGTACGGCGCGTGCGGCGCGACGGAGGGCCGGATGAGCGGATGATCTTTCCAGCCGAGGATAAAGTCGCGCGCGGCGGCGAGGCTGTCTTCGTAACTGTCGGCGTCGGGAGTGGTGAACTTGAGAACAGTCTGTGAGCAGACCGCCCGCATCCCGGCCTCGGCGGTGGCGCGAGCGACGTGCTCCTCGAAATAATACATGTCGGCGAAACATGTCACGCCGGAGCGGATCATTTCGGCGCAGGCCAGCAGGGTGCCCAGGCGGCAGAAGTCGGGCGAGACGAACTCGCGCTCGACGGGCATCATGTAACCGAGAAGCCACACGTCGAGTCGCAAATCGTCGGCCAGGCCGCGCAGGAGTGTCATCGGCGCGTGAGTGTGCGCGTTGACGAGGCCGGGGATGATGGTGCGCCCGCCGCAATCCACGGTCTCTTTCGCCGCCCACTCGCTGGCGATCTCTTCCGCCGGCCCGACGGCGGCGATCCGGTTTCCGCTTATCGCGATCGCGCCCGACTTGAAGACGTCGAACGCGGCGTTCATCGTGACGACGGCGGCGTTGGTGAGGAGGAGGTCGGCGTGGGTCATGCCGCCTTCAACTCTGAAGTGCAGTGCGCGCACCGCGTGGCCTTGATGGGAATGGTCGAAAGACAGTACGGGCATTCCTTCGTCGTCGGCGCGGGTTGCGGCTTCCGCATCCGGTTGACGGCGCGCACCAACAGGAAGACCAAAAACGCCACGATGAGAAAATCAATCACGGCATTGAGAAACACGCCGTAGTTGATAGTCGGCGCCCCGGCTTTCTCGGCCTCGGCGAGGCTGGCGTAGGGTGTGCTGGACAAGTTGATGTACAGTCTGCTGAAATCCACTTGGCCCAGCACGAGGCCAATCGGCGGCATGATGACGTCGCTGACGAGCGAGGTCACGATCTTGCCGAATGCCCCGCCCACGATGACGGCAATCGCCAGGTCGAGCACGTTGCCGCGCATGATGAAGTCTTTGAATTCTTTGAGCATCGTGGGCTCTCCTTGGAATGCATTGGAACGTGTGTTTAGCGTTCGTGCATATTAATTTGTTCTCGCGCGCCTGAGTGTATCAGTCGCTTGGGCAATTGATTGTCGACGTCAGGTCGCCACGCTTCGCGTCACGCGTCTCGTCGCCGCTTGTGTTCTGCGACGTTGAGGTTGCGCCACGCGTTTAGGACGACGCGCTGGCATTCCATAGAGCATTCCCCACGCGCTGATGTCTTCGTCCAAGTCGGGCCAGTGAACGCCTTGCCCGCTTCCCATGATTTCAAAATTGTTTCGCTGACTTGGTGTCGCCTCAGATAGACGCCATGACCAGGCAAGAGGTACGCTTATGGTGCGCCCATCTGATAATTGCGCGATGATGCTATTATTCGTCACTTTGAGATTGCTGATGCGTGGTTCGCTACTCGCCACAATGTTCATGCCATGCCTCCTGAATACGCTTGTGATACTTCAAGATGATTGCACGAATCCGATTGAGTTCCACGGGTGAGAAGCCGTCATTTGAACACAATGCAACAGGTTCGAGCCAAAATTTGCACGTCATTCGCTCGCGGCGAACATGCACGTGCTTTGGTTCGTTGCAATCGAAACTGTAGAAGAAGAAACGGTACGGACCAGGAATACCGCGAACGGTTGGCATTGAGCCCTCTTGTCCATGGTGTGTCTCGTGCCTGATCATACAACAAGTTGTGTCAGTATGCTGCCAAATTGCAGTTGAGCAAACTGTGCTGTGCAGAGCGGCTTTCGATTGCAGCGGCATGACGCTAAACACGGTCACATTGCCGTGCCGCCCGCCACGGGTGTGTCGGGAATCCAGAGGAAATGATTTCTCTCCACCGTGTACCGCTCGGTCGTTTCAACGCTCCCCTCTTGTACGAAAGTATAGTCCGGCCCACGCGAAAGCCAATCCAATTCTGTTGCGTTTCACAAAAGCCCCAGTTGATTCGCAGGACCGCTCTCACCGCCGTCTTCTCCGCCGAGATTGTGCGCCCGAATCTCTTCAACGAGCGAGTCCAGATCAGAATCCGGATCAACCCGCCGCGCCCCTTCGCGCAGAAGTTTGTCGGTGCCGTCACTGCCGGCGACGGCGTACAAGGCGCGGCCCTGCTTGAGGGCTTTCGCCGCAGTGTCGAGACTGCCGCTCCGCACGCCGGCCTCGACGACGATCACCGCGCGGGCGAGACCGCTGACAATGCGATCGCGCGCCATCAGCGTCGGGCCGCTCGGCGGCGCGTCCGGATGCAGTTCCGACAAGAGCGCTCCTTGCGCGGCGATCTCCTCCGCCAATTCGGCGTTCTCGCGCGGATGGATGACTCGCAGCCCACTGCCGAGAACGGCCAGCGTGCGCCCGCCGACGTCCACCGCGCCCCGGTGTGCCGCCGTGTCAATCCCGATCGCCAAACCGCTCACGACGGTCAGTCCGCGATCGGCCAGCGCCGCGGCCAACTGCTTCGCCGCCTCCATGCCGCGCGGACTCGCCTCGCGTGACCCGACGACGGCGACGGCGTGAACGTCGGCCGCGGCCAATCGTCCCCGCACGAACAGCAGCACCGGCGAGCCGTCGGCCTGCCGCAGATTGGCGGGATACATCTCGTCTTCCAGCGTGACCACGCCGATGCCAATGTCGTCGAGAGACAGCAGTTCTTGTTCGTATTGTTCCAACGGCGAGGCCAACAGTTGCTCGGCAATCGTCCGGCTCACGCGGGGGATCGCCGTCAAATCCTCGACCGAGGCGGCAAAGACATCCCCGGCCGATCCGAAGTGCGCGATCAACTTGCGCGCCGTCTTTGCGCCGATGCCGGGCGTGAGGGTGAGGGCGAGGTAGTGGGGGGTGGGCATCGCGGATTGCTGATTTCTGATTGCAGATTGCAGAGAGACTGCGATTGGCGATAGGCGATAAGCGATATGCGATCAAGCGTCGGTGTGAATCGTTTTCGTCAACGTCGCCACATACACTTCCACACTCGCGGCACGAAGCACGCGGGTGATTTCGGTCAGGGTCGCGCCGGAGTCGAAGAGGTCGTCGAGCACGAGCAGATGCTCGCCGGTCAATTGTCCGCGCACGGCGAACGCGCCCCGCACGTTGGCTTGCTTCTGAGCGAGATTCGTCATCTCCTTCTGAGGCCGGGTCGGGCGCGTCTTGACGAGATTGCCGACGATCCCCGCCGTCGCGAGCGCGTGGAGGACGTCCCGGTCGCCGCAGCCGGTCGACTCCTGGACGCGCTTGAGCACCGCGGGCACCGCGCCGCACGCGCCGCAGGTCGGCGCCGTCACGACGACGCCGGCCGAGCCGTTCTCCTCCATGACCGCGAGCGCGTAGGCCGAGACGAGCCCGGTCT
>JACQED010000065.1 GCA_016200785.1 Chloroflexota bacterium | reverse complement strand
CACCATCAGCCATCGGCTATTATACGTCAGGTGAGATATTGCAGAAAGATGGTCGCCAACCACAGGAACAACCCGAACCCCACGCAGTCCGTCACCGTCGTGACGATCACCGCCGAGGCGAGGGCCGGGTCGAGTCTCAAGGCTTTGAGTGTGAGCGGCACGAACGCGCCGGCGATCCCGGCGGCGATCAAGTTGACGATCATGGCGAGGCCGATCACCAGGCCCAGGATCGGAATGCCGCGCCACAGCCACGCGCCGATGGCGACGGCGGCCCCGATAGCCACGCCCTGCAGCACGCCGATCCACGCCTCTCTCAGAAGCGCGCGCCAGGCGTGCCGGAAATCGATCTCCCCCAGCGCGATCCCCCGCACCATAATCGCCAGCGTCTGCGTCCCGGCATTGCCGCCCTCGCCGGCGACGATGGATTGAAACACCGCCAGCACCGCCAACTTCGCGATCGTCGCCTCGAATCGGCTGATCACCCACGCCGCCAGAAAAGCGGTGAGCAGATTGATGTACAGCCACGGCAGGCGGCGGCCGATGGTTTGCCGGATAGGGCTCCACACTTGCAGGTCGCCGTCCGCGCCCACGTTGGCCAGCCGGTAGATGTCCTCGGTTGCCTCTGCCTCGATCACGTCCACCAGATCGTCATGGTTGATCACGCCGACCAGATGGCCTTCCGCGTCCACGATGGGCAGGGCCGCGAGATCGTACTTGGTGATCACGCGCGCGATTTCCTCCTGATCCAGCGTGGCCGGGACGCTGATCACGTCACGGCTCATAATCGAGTCAATGGAGGCTGCCGGGTCGGCGACGACGAGTTCGCGCAGGCCGACGATGCCGATGAGTTTGTTGAAGCGATCCACCACGTACAAATAATAGTGCGCCTCGCTGTCGGCGTGTTCGCTTCGCAGGAATTCAATCGCCTGCTGGGCGGTCATATGGCGGCGCAGAGCGCGGAACTCCGTGGTCATGCGGCCGCCGGCCGTTTCGTCGGGATAGGCCAGCAGCGGGATCACGTCCTCGGCTTGCTCGGCGGTCATCTGCGCCAGCGCCGACTCGCGCAGAGCCGGGCTGAGGTCGCCCAGCACGTCGGCCGCCTCGTCCGGCTCCATCTCGTCGAGCACGTCGGCCAGCGATTCGGTGGAGAGGCGTTTGGCGACCTGGGCGGCGTCGTCGTCTTCGAGGTCTTCGAGCAGATCGGCCGCCTCCGCCGGGGGAAGTTCGTCGAGGACCTCGGCCTGATCGTCGAGGGGCAGATCGGCCAAGGCTTCGGCACGATCGGCCGGGTGCAGGGTGTTGAGGGCGGCGATGGCCTCGTCAACGCGGCCGGCCTCCAGCGCCGCGCGCACTCGGTCGAGTGTCGCTTCAATCACAGCTGGTTCCATAAGCGCCTCCGTAACGAAACGCGCCCCGCGGCCGGCGAACGGCGCGGGGCGCACGGAGGCTTACGGGCCTGTGCGTCGAGGCTTAGTCGCCGGCCAGGAGAATCGAAAGAGCGAACCCGCAGGTTCGTCCGGGCTTTAGCGGATCTGAGTCAGGATCGGCAAAGGCGCTCATGTAGACTCAGTCACGACCACGCCATCCGAATCGCCGAAGAGTTGGGCGACGGCGTTGGCATTGGCGTCGTTGACTACGGCCAGCACTTCATCGCCGGCTTCGAGCGTTGTGACGCCGCGCGGGATGACGACCTTGCCTTTACGAAAAATCGCGGCGATCACCACCTCGGGTGGCAGCGACAGGTCTTTGATCATCACGCCGATGGCGCGCGACCGGGGCGGGAGTTTTTCCTCGACCAGCGCGAATTCGCCCTTGCGCAGTTTGAGCATGACCATCATGTCGCCCAGCGACATCTCCTCGGCGATGAGTTTCGCCATCAGGTCGGCGTTGTCCAGCGCCACGTCCACCCCCATGTCGGGCGTAAACAGCCAGGCGTTGCGCGGCGTGTTGACCCGGGCGATGGTGCGCCGCACGCCGTAGTGAAAGCGGGCGAGCGAGGTGGCGACGAGGTTGGCCTCGTCGTCGGCCAGCACCGCCGCCAGCACGTTGGCCTCGCGAATGCCGGCGGCTTCGAGTTCCACCGGGTCGGTGCCGTCGCCGGTGACGATGACCTCGGTCGGCAGTTCGCTGTGCAGCCGGGAGATGATCTCCGGGCGATTGTCCATCACCCGCACTTTGTGGCCCTGGGCCAGCAGGATTTCGGCCAGGTGGGAACCGGCGTTACCGCCGCCCACGATCAGCACGAACATCGGCTACGACCTCCCTTCGCCGCCGAGGGATTCGTTCACTCGCGGCAGGTTGTCGGCCTTCACCGCCAGGCACAGCAGGTCGCCGGCCTGAAGCGCAAAGTCTGAATCGGCTAACTGCGCCCGGCCGCCGCGCGTGACGGCGACGGGCACGGCGGGCAGTCGGAGCGCCAGGTCGCCGATTTGCCGGCCGGTCCAGGCCGCCGGCACGCGGGCTTCGATGATTTCCACGTCGCCGTTGCCCAGCGACAACCGGCTGGCGCACTGCGGCGAGGTCAATAGTTCCTCGATGCGCCGCGCGCCCCACGACGACGAGGTCACCGTCTGCAGGCCCAGCCGTTCGTAGATCGGAACGCGGTGGGGGTTGTAAGCGCGGGCGACGACGATCGGCACGCGGTAGATCTCTTTGGCGACGCGCGCGGCGACGATGTTGACGTTGTCGCTGGCGGTCACGGCGGCGAAGGCCCCGGCCCCCTCGATCTCGGCCCGGCGCAGCACGTGCCGGTCAATGCCCGACCCGAGCACGGTGCGCCCGTGAAAGCCAGCGCCGAGCCGGTCAAACGCCGGCTGGCGGTCGTCAACGACGACGACTTCGTGCTGCTTGTGGGACACCGACAGGGCCAGTTCGGCCCCGACGCGCCCGCAGCCGACGATGATGATACGCATGGTTCAGCGGGCGGCGTCTCGACCGCCCTCCTCCTTGTGTCAGTCTGTCAAATGATAGGGCACGTCGGTGACGACGACGTCCTTGCGCCCCAGCAGCGCCCAGCGCAGCCAGCGCGCCGTCTGCGCGTGCAGCAGGTCGTACCAGCGGTGCTGCGGGATGAAGTGCGGCACGACGATCGTCAGCACCTCGTGCGGCTGGCGCTCGGCCTGCACCTGTTCCACGTAGTCGAGGATTTTCTCGACCAGTGTCCGGTAGGGCGACTCGACCACTTTCAGCCGCACGCCGTCGCCCCAGCGCTCCCACTTCTGTTTGACCTTCTCCGTCTCGGCCGGGTCGAGTGACACGTACAGCGCGGTCACGTCGTCGGACAGGGCGCGGGCGTAGCGCAGCGCGATGACGACGCCCCGGTGCACGCCGCTGATGGGCACGATGACGCGGTGGCGGCGCACGCGCGGCAGCCCGCCGAATTCGTCCAGCGACAATTGCGCGGCCACATCCCGGTAGTGATGGTGGATGCGGAAAAACACGAATACGAGCGTCGGGATCACCAGCACCACGATCCACGCGCCTTGAGCAAACTTGGTGACGGCGAAGACGATCATCACCACGAACGTGACGACGGCGCCGAAGGCGCTCAGCGTCTGCTTGACGCGCCAGCGCGGGTCGGAGTACAGCGTCGAACTGCGCGTCTCGGCCACTTGGCCGGGCTTGAGTTTGCCAATGCGCCCGAAGCGCACCGCCATGCCGGCCTGCGACAGCGTGAAACTCAGGAACACGCCGATGGCGTACAGCGGAATCAGGGCGTTGGTTTTCGCGCCAAAAATGATGATCAACATCGAGGCAAAGAATGCCAGGGTGATGATGCCATAAGAGTACACCAGCCGGCTGCCGCGGAAGGTCAACTGCTTGGGCAGGAAGCCGTCCGCGGCTTGAATCGCGCCCAGGCGCGGAAAGTCGGCGAAACTGGTGTTGGCCGCCATGATCAGAATCACCGTTGTCGCCCCCACCGTGCCCAGGTACAGCAGCCCGCTGCCGCCGTGAATCGCGCGGGCCAGTTGCGAGATCACCGTTTCGGTGTGCGACGGCAGCGCGCCGGCCTGACGCGCCAGGAAGGTGATGCCCAGGAACATGGTCGTCAGGATGGCGCTCATCCAGATCAACGTGAGGCCGGCGTTGCGACTGCGCGGCTCTTTGAAGGCCGGGATGCCATTGGAGATGGCCTCAATGCCGGTCAGCGCGGCGGAGCCGCTGGAAAAGGCGCGCAGGATCAGGAAGAGCGTCAGCGCTTGCACGTCGGCGACGGGGATCGGCTCGACGCCGATGATCCGGGGCAAGCTGCCGATGAATTGCAGATAAAAGCCTCGGCCCAGAGTCAAGACCATCATCGCGATAAAGAAGTAGGTCGGCACGGCGAACGCCCGGCCCGACTCTTTCACCCCGCGCAAGTTCACGATCGTCATCAGCACCACCAGGCTGACCGCAATCGCCACGCGATAACCGTACAGCGCCGGGAAGGCCGAGGTGATTTGCGCCACGCCCGACGAGATGCTGACCGAGACGGTGAGGATGTAATCGGTCAGCAGCGCCGCGCCAGCCACCTGCGCCGGGTACTCGCCCAAGTTGTCGCGGGCGACGATGTACGCCCCGCCGCCGTTCGGGTATGCGTGGATCGTCTGCTCGTACGAAATCGTGACGAGCGCCAGCAGGACGGCGATGCCGACGGCGATGGGCAGGGAGAGAGGCAGCACGCCCATCCCGGCCAGCACCAGCACGAACAGAATCTCTTCGGTGGCGTAGGCGGTCGAAGACAGCGCGTCCGAGGCAAACACGGCCAATCCGACCAGTTTGCCGATGGTCTGGTGCGGAATGTCCGCCGTGCTGAGCGGATCGCCGAGCAGCAGTTTGGTCAGCGTCCACGGACGGCCTTCAATCCTGACGGCCATAGCCTCACCCTCGCTCCCGCCTCAGTCCGTCAAATGATAGGGCACGTCGGTGACGACGATACCCTTGCGCCCCAGCAGTGCCCAGCGCAACAGGCGGGCCGTTTGCGCGTGGAGCAGGTCGTAGAGGCGGCGCTCCGGGATGAAGTGCGGCACGACGATCGTCAGCATTTCGTACGGCTGGCGCTCGGCCTCCACTTCATCCACGTATTGCAGGATTTTCTCGATCAGCACCCGGTAGGGCGACTCGATCACCTTCAGCCGCACGCCGTCGCCCCAGCGTTCCCACTTTTGTTTGATCTTCTCGGTCTCGGCCTGATCGGTCGAGACGTACAACGCGGTCACGTCGTCGGAGAGTGTCCGGGCGTAGTGCAAGGCCATGACGGCGCCGCGGTGGACGCCGCTGATGGGCACCAGCACGCGATGCCGCCGGACGCGCGGCGGCGCGCCGAACTCCTCCAGCGACAGCCGCTTGGCCACGTGCCGGTAGTGATGGTGAATGCGGAAGAAGATGAATACCAGTGTCGGGATGAGAAGGACGACGATCCACGCCCCCTGAGCAAACTTGGTCACGGCGAAGATGACCATGACGACCGCGGTGCAGGCGGCCCCGAAGCCGTTGATGACCAGTTTCACCTGCCAGCGAGGATCGTAGCGCAGGGTGGAGCCGAGTTGCGGAATCTCGTCGCCGGGCTTGAGTTGGCTCACCTTCCACCAGCGCACCGCCATGCCGGTCTGCGACATGGTGAAGGAGAGAAAGACGCCGATGGCATACAACGGAATGAGCGCGTTGGTCGTGGCCTTGAAAATGATGATCAGGAACGACGACACCACCGCCAGCATGATAATGCCATAGGAAAAGACCAGCCGGCTGCCACGAAAGGTGAGTTGCTTGGGCAGGAAGCCGTCGCCGGCATGAAGCGCGCCCAACCGGGGGAAGTCGGCGTAACTGGTGTTGGCGGCCATGATCAGGATCAGCGTCGTCGAGCCGAGCAGTATCAGATAGAGCGGGCTGCCGGCGCCGTAGATCAGCCGGCCCAGTTGGGAGAACACCGTTTCGGTGTGAGAGGGCAACGCACCGGTCTGGCGCGCCAGAAAGGTGATGCCGAGGAACATGACGCCCAGAATGCCGCTCATCCAGATCAGCGTGATACCGGCGTTGCGACTGCGCGGCTCTTTGAAAGCCGTGATGCCGTTGGAGATGGCCTCGACGCCGGTGAGGGCGGTGCAGCCACTCGAAAATGCGCGCAGGATGAGGAACAGGGTGAGCAGATGCGTGCCGGTCTCGGCGGCCTCCACGCCGGTCACCGTGCCCAGCGTGCCGGTGAAATACTTGAACAAGCCGAACCCGACGGTGAACAGCGTCATCGCCAGAAAAATGTACGTGGGGACGGAGAAGGCTGCGCCCGACTCTTTGACGCCGCGAAGATTGACGACGGTCATGAAGACAATAATGGCTACTGCGATTTCGACCCGCCACGGATACAGCGCCGGGAAGGCCGAGGTGATCTGCGCCACGCCGGACGAGATGCTCACCGAGACGGTGAGGATGTAGTCGGTGAGCAGGGCCGCGCCGGCCGTCTGCGCCGGTGCCTCGCCCAGGTTGTCGCGGGCCACGATGTACGCCCCCCCGCCGCCGGGATAGGCGTGGATCGTCTGCTCGTAGGAGATGGTTACGACGGCTAGCAAGATGGCGATAGCGATCGCGATCGGCAGGGAAAGATTGAGCGCGCCCATGCCGGCCAGCACCAGCACGAAGAGAATCTCTTCGGTGGCGTAGGCGGTCGATGACAATGCGTCCGAGGCGAATACCGCCAGGCCCACGGCTTTGCCGATGGTCTGATGAGCGATGTCGGCGGTCTTGAGCGGATCGCCGATCAACAGACGCCAGATTGACCAGGGCCGCTCAACCGTAGTTGCAGAAGTTGCCATGAACGTGCAATCTCAAGTCCGGGTAAATGAATTCGCCCCGCTGCGGCGGCGGGCCGGCCGGGCGGGGCGGTTGTGCCGTCGCGTGTGGCACGGCGGGCATTATACTCCTCAGGCGGGGCGTGTCAATGTCGCCTCGCCTCGTTCGACGGTATCTTCGCGAGCCGGCGTTAGCCGCCCGGTTGCGGCGCCTCGCGCAATACGCGGGCGAATTCTTCCACGCGAACGACGCGCGTGTCTCTCTCGGCCAGAAACCGTATGACAGCCGGATCATCGTACAAGTCGGCGTCTTCGGTGACGAGGTAATCGGCGCGTCCGAGAAGAGCCAACTCGATCAGGTAATTGTCGTCCGGGTCACGGCATATTTCCAGCGAGCCGGTCGGCGATAGGATAAGCCCGCGCGCTGAAATTTGCCCCACAATTCTCTTGCAAGTCCGATCCGACAAGGCGTACTTGCGCCGAAGCCGAGGGTAGCCCAAAGTGTGGAAAACCTCCTCCATGTGTGATCGAGACGTCAGGAGCAGAAACAGCCGCCGTTTGAAGGCTTGAACGACGAACGACAAAGGCACTCTCGCCCGTCAAGGACAGAGTGCCTCTCACCAATACGACGGTGTCAACGACAGCCCGGATCATTTTCCCCGCTGTCGGCGTCGTTCTTGCCGGGCGACCTGGACAGCGGTGCCCACGTCGGCGGCGATTTCCTCTTCGGTGTGCCGGCCCGATTGCTGTTGTATTTCCGCCAAAATTTCATCCCACTGCACATCAAGTCTGGCCCAATCCTCGGGAGAATATTCGGGACGTGCGGCAAGAGTCTCCGGGGACTGCTGCGCGAGCCAGGTATTGGCCGCGACGTGCATAGCCTTGACTCGATCTTCCAGGCTGGTTTCACTGTCAGACAGCACTACAACGCGGACTGTCTGGCCCTCCTCGAGCGGCAAGAGTGTCTTCAGCTGTAATGTGCCGTTGCGGTAGACCGCTTCAACCTCGGTCGCCATCATGAGCCTCCTTCCACAGCGACATTATACTTCGTTTGTCTTCTCGTGACCGCAGACGGCCACCCGGGCCCGCCTCGCTATGCCCCGATCGCCATCCCTCCGCTTCCCGCATCCGCCGCCCCGCTGAGTTTGCCGCTGACAGGATCGAGCGCGATCGCGTGAACCAGCGCGATGCCGCCGTGACTCTGCGGCAGGCGCTGGATAGGATGCTTCTCGCGCACTTCGGCGCAGACGAATTCGGGGATACGCGCGTGACAACGGATGAGATCGCCCTGGCAATCGAAGCGCGGAGCGAGCACCGCCTCGCCGATGCTCATGCCGAAGTCGAGCACATTGAGAATGACTTGCAGGACGGCGGTGATGAT